>NZ_AEWE02000064.1:0-71757 GCF_000190455.2 Pseudomonas sp. TJI-51 | reverse complement strand
CCCGTGGGAGCTGGCTTGCCAGCGATAGGGCCCGAACAGGCCATCTTCCCCTCAAATCAAAAGCCCAACAAATTCAAACCCTTGGCTAACCTCAGCGATTCCCGCTAGCATCCGCCCAATCATTTGCGCCAATAATAAGTTCAAACCCGCAGCGCCCAACCATCGAGGCCAGCATGTACATCTATCGTTTGGTCCTGCTTCTGGTCGTGGGGATCTACCTGTTCTCCCCGGCCATCATGGACTGGTGGATCGAACCGACCGGAGCGTGGTACCGCCCGTACCTGCTCTGGCTGATCCTGATCGTCGTCACCTTCATCCTGCAGAGCCAACGAGATGCCGATGAGCTTTAGCCTGACCCAGATGATCCTGATCAGCGCCGGGTACCTCATGGTGCTGTTCGGCGTAGCCTGGGTCAGCGAGCGCGGGCTGATCCCGCGCGCCATCATTCGCCACCCGCTCACCTACACCCTGTCCCTGGGCGTATACGCCAGCGCCTGGGCGTTCTACGGCTCGGTGGGCCTGGCCTACCAGTACGGCTACGGCTTCCTTGCCTGTTACCTAGGGGTGTCCGGCGCATTCCTGCTGGCGCCAGTGCTGCTGTACCCGATTCTGAAGATCACCCGCACTTACCAGCTGTCGTCGCTGGCCGACCTGCTGGCGTTCCGCTTCCGCAGCACCTGGGCCGGCGCGTTGACCACCCTCATCATGCTGATTGGCGTACTGCCGTTGCTGGCGTTGCAGATCCAGGCGGTGGCCGATTCGATCAGCATCCTTACCGGTGAGCCGGTCAAGGCCCGGGTGGCCTTCGCGTTCTGTGCGCTGATCATCCTGTTCACCATCTTCTTCGGCTCACGGCATATCGCCACGCGCGAAAAGCATGAAGGGCTGGTGTTCGCCATTGCCTTCGAGTCGGTAATCAAGCTGCTGGCACTGGGCGGCATCGGCCTTTACGCCCTGTATGGCGTGTTTGGCGGCCCGCACGAGCTGGAAGTGTGGCTGCTGCAGAACCAGACCGCCCTGGCCGCGCTGCACACCCCGCTGCAGGAAGGCCCGTGGCGCACCCTGCTGCTGGTGTTCTTCGCCTCGGCCATCGTCATGCCGCACATGTACCACATGGCCTTCACCGAAAACCTCAACCCACGCTCGCTGGTCAGCGCCAGTTGGGGCCTGCCGCTGTTCCTGCTGCTGATGAGCCTGGCCGTGCCGCTGGTACTCTGGGCCGGGCTGCGCCTGGGCGCCAGTACCAACCCCGAATACTTCACCCTGGGCCTGGGCATTGCCGCCAACAACCAGGCACTGGCCCTGCTGGCCTATATAGGCGGCCTGTCAGCGGCCAGTGGCCTGATCATCGTCACCACCCTGGCGCTGTCGGGCATGGCCCTGAACCACCTGGTGCTGCCGCTATACCAGCCCCCGGCCGAGGGCAACATCTACCGCTGGCTGAAATGGACCCGCCGCGCACTGATCGTCGCCATCATCACTGCTGGTTTCATGTTCTACCTGACCCAGAACAACCACCAGAGCCTGGCCAACCTGGGCATCGTGGCGTTCGTGGCCACGCTGCAGTTCCTGCCCGGCGTGCTGTCCGTGTTGTACTGGCCGACCGCCAACCGCCGCGGCTTCATCGCCGGGCTGCTGGCCGGCACGCTGGTGTGGATGGTGACCATGCTGCTGCCGCTGCTGGGCAATCTGCAAGGCTTCTATATCCCGCTGCTGGACATGATCTACGTGCTGGACGATACCAGCTGGCACATGGCGGCCATCGCCTCGCTGGCGGCCAACGTGCTGCTGTTCACCCTGATTTCGCTGTTCACCAACGCCAGCACCGAAGAGGTCAGCGCCGCAGAAGCCTGCGCGGTGGACAACGTGCGCCGCCCACAGCGCCGCGAACTGCACGCAGCCTCGCCCCAGGAATTCGCGACCCAACTGGCCAAGCCGCTGGGCGCCAAAGCCGCGCAAAAGGAAGTGGAGCAGGCCCTGCGCGACCTTTACCTGCCGTTCGACGAACGCCGGCCATACGCCTTGCGCCGCCTGCGTGACCGCATCGAGGCCAACCTGTCGGGCCTGATGGGCCCGAGCGTGGCTCAGGACATGGTCGAGACCTTCCTGCCGTACAAGTCCGGTAACGAGAACTACGTCACCGAGGACATCCACTTCATTGAAAGCCGCCTGGAAGACTACCACTCGCGCCTGACCGGCCTGGCCGCCGAGCTCGATGCCCTGCGCCGCTACCACCGCCAGACCTTGCAGGAGCTGCCCATGGGCGTCTGCTCGCTGGCCAAGGACCAGGAAATCCTCATGTGGAACAAGGCCATGGAAGAGCTCACCGGGATTGCCGCCAAGCACGTGGTCGGCTCACGCCTGGTGACCATCGCCGAGCCCTGGCGCGGGCTGCTGCAGGGCTTCATCAACGTGCCCGACGAGCACCTGCACAAACAACGCCTGGCACTGGATGGCCAGCCACGTTGGCTGAACCTGCACAAGGCGGCCATCGATGAACCACTGGCCCCCGGTAACAGCGGCCTGGTACTGCTGGTCGAGGACCTGACCGAAACCCAGGCCCTGGAAGACAAGCTGGTGCATTCCGAGCGCCTGGCCAGCATCGGCCGGCTGGCCGCCGGCGTGGCCCACGAAATCGGCAACCCGATCACCGGCATCGCCTGCCTGGCGCAGAACCTGCGCGAGGAGCGTGAAGGCGACGGCGAAATCACCGAGCTGTCCAGCCAGATCCTCGACCAGACCAAACGCGTGTCACGCATCGTCCAGTCGTTGATGAGTTTTGCCCATGCCGGTGGCAGCCACCAGAACAGCGAGGAACCGGTGTGCCTGGCCGAAGTGGCGCAGGACGCCATTGGTCTGCTGGCGTTGAACCGGCGTAATTTCGAAGTACAGTTCTTCAACCTCTGCGACCCCGACCATTGGGTAGAAGGCGACCCGCAGCGCCTGGCCCAAGTGCTGATCAACCTGCTTTCCAACGCGCGCGACGCCTCGCCGCCCGGCAGCGCAGTGCGCGTGCGCAGCGAGGCGAGCGAGCACACCGTCGACCTGATCGTCGAGGACGAGGGCAGCGGCATCCCGAAGAACATCCAGGACCGTCTGTTCGAGCCGTTCTTCACCACCAAGGACCCCGGCGAGGGAACCGGACTGGGCCTCGCTCTGGTCTATTCCATCGTGGAAGAGCATTATGGGCAAATCACCATCGACAGCCCGGCCGACATCGAACGGCAACGTGGCACCCGGATCCGCGTGACCCTGCCCCGGCATGTCGTAGCGACGTCCCCTGAAATTCGAGACCGTCGAGAGAATTGAATCAATGCCGCACATTCTGATCGTCGAAGACGAAACCATCATCCGCTCGGCCTTGCGTCGTCTGCTCGAGCGGAACCAGTACCAGGTCAGCGAAGCCGGCTCGGTGCAGGAAGCCCAGGAACGCTTCAGCATTGCCACTTTCGACCTGATCGTCAGTGACCTGCGCCTGCCAGGTGCACCCGGCACCGAGCTGATCAAGCTCGGCCAAGGCACCCCGGTGCTGATCATGACCAGCTACGCCAGCCTGCGCTCAGCCGTGGACTCGATGAAGATGGGCGCGGTGGACTACATCGCCAAGCCCTTCGATCACGACGAAATGCTGCAAGCGGTGGCCCGCATCCTGCGCGACCGGCAGAACGCCCCGGCTGCAGCACCGGCTGCCGAGCCCCGCGCCAGCACCGGCAAGGCAGCCCCTGCCGACAAA
The DNA here is from genome assembly GCF_000190455.2 of Pseudomonas sp. TJI-51. Taxonomy (NCBI): domain Bacteria; kingdom Pseudomonadati; phylum Pseudomonadota; class Gammaproteobacteria; order Pseudomonadales; family Pseudomonadaceae; genus Pseudomonas; species Pseudomonas sp. TJI-51. Next base: position 68,024 of record NZ_AEWE02000064.1, on the reverse strand, counting down.
GCGGCCCCGGCAGCGGCCAATGGCGACATCGGTATCATCGGCTCGTGCCCGCCCATGCAGGACATGTACAGCAAGATCCGCAAGGTGGCCCCTACCGATTCCAATGTGCTGATCCAGGGCGAATCGGGTACCGGTAAAGAGCTGGTGGCGCGCGCCCTGCACAACCTGTCGCGGCGCGCCAAGGCGCCGATGATTTCGGTGAACTGCGCGGCCATCCCCGAAACCCTGATCGAGTCCGAGCTGTTCGGCCACGAGAAAGGCGCGTTCACCGGCGCCAGTGCCGGCCGTGCGGGCCTGGTGGAGGCCGCCGACGGTGGTACGTTGTTCCTCGATGAAATCGGCGAATTGCCCCTGGAAGCCCAAGCCCGCCTGCTGCGCGTGCTGCAGGAAGGGGAAATTCGCCGGGTCGGTTCGGTGCAGTCGCAAAAGGTCGATGTGCGCCTGATCGCCGCGACCCACCGCGACCTAAAGAACCTGGCCAAGGCCGGCCAGTTCCGCGAAGACTTGTACTACCGCCTGCACGTGATCGCCCTGAAGCTGCCCGCGCTGCGCGAGCGCGGCAGCGACGTCAATGAAATCGCCAGTGCCTTCCTGGCTCGCCAGAGTGCGCGCATCGGCCGGGATGACCTGCATTTCTCTGCCGAAGCCGAACAGGCCATTCGTCACTACAGCTGGCCGGGCAACGTACGTGAGCTGGAAAACGCCGTGGAGCGCGCGGTCATCCTTAGCGAGAGCGCAGAAATTTCTGCCGACCTGCTGGGTATCGACATCGAGCTGAGCGACCTGGAAGAAGACGATATTCTCGACAACGCCCTGGCGGTGGCCAGCGCGGCCAGTGCCAGCCACGAGCCGACCGAGGACTTGTCCCTGGAAGACTACTTCCAGCACTTCGTGCTCGAGCACCAGGACCACATGACCGAGACCGAACTGGCCCGCAAGCTCGGCGTCAGCCGCAAATGCCTGTGGGAACGCCGCCAACGCCTGGGCATTCCGCGGCGCAAGAGCAACGCCACCAGCGATAACTGACCTGCCTGGGTGGGAGGTTCCTCCTGCCCCTTCTCTACCAGCCTCACCGGCCTGTTCGCGGGCTTGCCCGCTCCCACAAGCACAGCGCAACCTGGCAGCCACGGTGATCCTGTGGGAGCGGGCAAGCCTGCGAAACGGCCAGCCACCACACCCCAGGTAACACATCTGCTGCCGCAAAAATCTGTTACCCACCCTCTGCGCCGTAACAGTCACCGAGGCGTACGGTAACGAAATTTCCACATTTCGGGCCTGCCACAAACCTGCAGAATCCACCAACCCATTGATTTTACTGGTTTTTCAAAAGTTGGCACGGCACCTGCTATATCTCTGGTACAAGAACAATAACAAGCACTGCAACTCATAATAAGAACAAGACGAAACGGCTCACGCACAATAAAAACAAGACGGCGGAGGCGCAGCTAACTGATTCTTTTGGAGAGGATGCGTGTTTGGGGCTTGCCCCACGACCAGGCAGAGAACAACAAAAACTGCACTAAAAAGCAGCGCCTGAACTGGTTGGATCAACAGATCAACGTGACATCAGCGGCCAAAGCAATCCGTTTGCTCTTTACCCCCGGTTTGGGGGTCGTCCACAAGCTTCAGGCTTTGTGGGCAGGGCACTCAACAAAAACAAAAAGCCCGGCAAAAAAATAATAAGAGCACGCAACGACACTTCTTGGGGAGCTTAGGCTCCCCTTGTCGTTTCTGCGATTCCCGCAGGCTTCCTGCTACCCGCCTACACCATTCCCTGAGTAAATGCTAGAATCCCCGCCCATCATGCGGCCATTCTCCTATTGTTGGCCGAACATTCCTTCAAACAGTGCATCCCATGCTGAAGAAGCTGTTCCAGTCGTTCCGCCCGCCCGTACCGGGCCAGCACCACAGGCGCACCACGCCTGAGGTGATCAACAAGAGCCAGCACTCGTTGCAGCGCCACCAGTTCAGCCGCCACGCGGTGAACATTGTCGAGCGCTTGCAGGCTGCCGGTTACCAGGCTTACCTGGTCGGTGGCTGCGTCCGCGACCTGATGCTGGGCATTACGCCGAAAGACTTCGACGTAGCCACCAGCGCTACCCCTGAACAGGTCCGTGCGGAGTTCCGTAATGCGCGCATCATTGGCCGCCGCTTCAAGCTGGTCCATGTGCATTTCGGCCGTGAAATCATCGAAGTCGCTACCTTCCGTGCCCCGCATACGGAAGATGACCAGAATGACAGCCACCGTTCGTCGCATAACGCCAGTGGTCGCATCCTGCGTGACAACGTATACGGCACCCTGGAAGAAGACGCGCAGCGCCGCGACTTCACCATCAACGCCCTGTACTACGACCCGGTCAGCGAGCGCATTCTCGATTACGCCAACGGCGTGCACGATGTTCGCAACCGCCTGCTGCGGCTGATCGGCGACCCGACGCACCGCTACCAGGAAGACCCCGTGCGCATGCTGCGCGCGGTGCGCTTCGCGGCCAAGCTGGACTTCGGTATCGAGAAGCACACCTTCAAGCCGATCCGCGAACTGGCCCCACTGCTGCGCGAAATCCCGCCAGCGCGCCTTTTCGAAGAGAGCCTGAAGCTGTTCCTCTCGGGCCAAGGTGCCATCGCCTTTGAAATGCTGGTCGACCTGGAGCTGTTCGAGCCGCTGTTCCCGGCCAGTGCGCACGCGCTGGAAGAGCGCCCGACCTATACCCACACGCTCATCAGCCAGGCACTGAACAACACCGACCTACGGGTGAAGCAGGGCAAACCGGTAACGCCGGCGTTCCTGTTCGCCGCGCTGCTGTGGCCTGCCCTGCCAGCCCGCGTGCTGCATTTGCAGAGCCAGGGCGTACCCCCGATTCCGGCCATGAATGGCGCAGCCCACGACCTGATCGCCGAGCAATGCGCCCGCATCGCCATCCCCAAGCGCTTCACCCTGCCAATCCGGGAAATCTGGGACATGCAGGAGCGCCTGCCACGGCGCAGCGGCAAGCGCGCCGACATGCTGCTGGACAACCCGCGCTTCCGTGCCGGTTACGATTTCCTGCTGCTGCGTGAAAGCGCGGGCGAAGAAACCGACGACCTGGGGCAATGGTGGACCGATTACCAGGACGCCAACGACAGCGAGCGCCGCGAGATGATCCGCGACCTGGGCAACCGTGACGAAGGCAGCACTGCCGGCCCGCGTAAACGCAAGCGCAGCGGCAGCAAACGCAAGCGCGCTGGCGACGAGGCATTCGAGTGACGACGCGCGCCTACGTCGGCCTGGGCAGCAACCTGGCTGCACCGGCCGAGCAGTTGCGCAGCGCGTTGCAGGCGCTGGACCAGGTCGCGGCCACGCGCCTGGTAGCAGCCTCTGCCTTTTACACCAGCGATTCACTGTTGCCCGGGCAGCCACGCTATACCAACGCCGTCGCGGCGCTGGACACCCAGCTGGCACCGCTGGCCTTGCTCGATGCCCTGCAAGCCATCGAGAACGACCAGGGCCGGGTGCGCGCGGAGCGCTGGGGCCCACGCACGCTGGACCTGGACATCCTGCTGTTCGGCGACCAGGTGCTCGACGAGCCCCGCTTGAAGGTGCCGCATTACCATATGCATGCCCGCCCCTTCGTACTGTACCCGCTGGCCGAGCTGGTACCGGGCGACTTCCGCCTGGCCGATGGCCGCGCCCTTGCGCAGCTGCTTGAGGCTTGCCCATTCATCGGCCTGGAGCGCTTGTAAACCGGGTGCTCCAGCCCGTTGCACCGGCCCGGTAACGCCAGTAACACCCTGATCGTAACAATGCGGTAACAGGGTGATTGACTTCCCCCACCTCGCTCACGACTATAGGCGTCCCGTGTGGCAACTGACTGCCGCATACCCGTATTTAGGCCCGGACGGACCTGTGCCCGAACATCACACGCGATGATGTGCCGCTCCGGAAGATGACTACACGCGTTGAATGCAGTCGTTTTTTACAGCGCCTGAACGAGGAATTTCCTACATGCCTGAAGTAACCCTGACCACCCTGCATGGCCTCAAGGCCAAGGGTGAAAAAATCACCATGCTGACCTGCTACGACGCGACCTTCGCCAAAGTCGCCAGCCAGGCCGGTGTTGAAGTGTTGCTGGTGGGCGACTCGCTGGGGATGGTCCTGCAGGGCCACGACAGTACCTTGCCGGTCACCACGGCCGACATGGCCTACCATACCGCCAGCGTCAAACGTGGCAATGACGGCGCGCTGATCCTGGTAGACCTGCCATTCATGGCCCACGCCACCCCGGAACAGGCGTTTGCCAACAGCGCCACGCTGATGCAGGCAGGCGCCCACATGATCAAGATCGAAGGTGCCGCCTGGCTGGCAGAAACCATTCGCCTGCTGGCTGAGCGTGGCGTACCGGTGTGTGCGCACCTGGGCCTGACCCCGCAGACCGTCAACGTACTGGGCGGCTATAAAGTGCAAGGCCGCCAGGAAGCCCAGGCCCGGCAGATGCGCGCTGATGCCATTGCCCTGGAACAGGCCGGTGCAGCCATGCTGCTGCTGGAGTGCGTACCCAGTGAACTGGCCGCGGAAATCACCAACGCGGTCGGTATTCCGGTGATCGGCATCGGCGCCGGCAGTGCCACCGATGGCCAGGTGCTGGTGCTGCACGACATGCTTGGCCTGTCGCTGAGCGGCCGGGTGCCCAAGTTCGTGAAGAACTTCATGCAGGGCCAACCGGATATCCACAGCGCCCTCGTCGCTTACGTCGAGGCCGTCAAGCAAGTCAGTTTCCCAGGCAGCGAACACGGGTTCAGTGCATGAATACAGTCAAGACCGTCCGCGAACTGCGCGCAGCAGTAGCCCGTGCCCGCGGTGAGGGCAAGCGCATCGGTTTCGTGCCGACCATGGGCAACCTGCACAGCGGCCACGCGGCCCTGGTCACCAAGGCCGCGCAGCGTGCCGATTTCGTGGTCGCCAGCATCTTCGTCAACCCGCTGCAGTTCGGTGCCAACGAAGACCTGGACAGCTACCCGCGTACCTTGGCCGCCGACCAGGAGCGCCTGCTGCAAGCCGGCTGCAACCTTTTGTTCGCACCCAGCGTGGCAGAGATGTACCCCGACGGCATGAGCGTGCAAACCCGGGTCAGTGTTCCCCAGCTTTCCGAAGGCTTGTGCGGCGCCAGCCGGCCAGGGCATTTCGAAGGTGTGGCCACCGTGGTCACCAAGCTGTTCAACATGGTCCAGCCAGACCTTGCGGTGTTCGGTGAAAAGGACTTCCAGCAACTGGCAGTGATCCGCGCCATGGTCCGCGACCTGAACATGCCGATCCAGATCATTGGCGAGCCTACCGTGCGGGCCGACGATGGCCTGGCGCTGTCGTCGCGTAATGGTTACCTCACGCCCGAGCAGCGGGCCACCGCGCCCGCGCTGTACCGTACGCTGCAGCATATCGCTTCGGCCATTGGCCGCGGGCAGCGGGACTTTGCCGCGCTGGTTGCCGAAGGGCAGGCGCAGCTGGCTGCCGCGGGTTTGCGTCCAGATTACCTGGAAGTGCGCCATGCCGTGAGCCTGCGCCCGGCAGTGATCGATGATCGCGACCTTGTGGTGATTGCGGCGGCTTACCTGGGTGACACCCGGTTGATCGACAATCTGTACCTGCACGTGGAAGAGAAAACCGCATAAAGGCCTTGGGGGCTGTTTGCAGCCCCCTCAAAATCCCCGTCCCACAGCCATTCCCAGCGCGTGACCTTTGCCTATAATGATGCAGCCTGAACCCGGCAATGACTGCCGTGTCAAAGGCCTCACCACGCATTAAGGGAACCCCGCGCAATGGCGTATTACCGTACACCCCACGATGTGACGGCGCTGCCCGCCTGGCAGGCGCTTCAGCAACACCGCGACGCCATGCAGAGCTTCAGCATGCGCGACGCCTTCGCCGCCGATGCCCAACGCTTCGACCAGTTTTCCCTTAGCGCTTGCGGCCTGTTCCTCGACTACTCGAAAAACCTGATCACCGAGCAAACCCGCGATCTGTTGGTCAATCTGGCCAACGAAGTGGGCCTGCAGGACGCTATCAAGTCGATGTTCAGTGGCGAAATCATCAACACCTCCGAAGGCCGCCCGGTGCTGCACACCGCATTGCGCCGGCCGGTTGGCGACAAACTCAGCGTCAACGGCGTGAACGTCATGCCGGAAGTGCACAAGGTACTCAACCAGATCACCGAACTGGTTGGCCGCATCCATGACGGCCTGTGGCGTGGCTACAGCGAAAAGCCGATCACCGACGTGGTCAACATCGGCATCGGCGGCTCGTTCCTCGGCCCGGAGCTGGTTTCCGAAGCCCTGCTGCCCTACGCGCAGCGCGGTGTACGCTGCCACTACCTGGCCAACATCGACGGCAGCGAGTTCCACGAACTGTCGGCCAAGCTGCGCGCCGAAACGACCCTGTTCATTGTTTCGTCGAAGTCGTTCAACACCCTCGAAACCCTGAAAAATGCCATGGCCGCGCGTACCTGGTACCTGGCCCAGGGCGGTTCGGAGGCCGAGCTGTACCGCCACTTCATTGCGGTTTCCAGCAACAAGGCTGCCGCGGTGGCCTTCGGTATCCGCGAAGAGAACATCTTCCCGATGTGGGACTGGGTGGGGGGGCGCTACTCGCTGTGGTCGGCCATCGGCCTGCCGATCGCCCTGGCCATCGGCATGGCCAACTTCAAGGAGCTGTTGTCCGGCGCCTACACCATGGACCAGCATTTCCAGACCGCGCCGTTCGACAAGAACATGCCGGTACTGCTGGCCCTGCTGGGCGTGTGGTACGGCAACTTCTGGGGCGCCAGCAGCCATGCGATCCTGCCGTACGACCACTACCTGCGCAACATCACCAAGCACCTGCAGCAGCTGGACATGGAGTCCAACGGCAAGAGCGTGCTGCAGGACGGCACCCCGGTCAAAACCGAAACCGGCCCGGTAATCTGGGGTGGCGTTGGCTGTAATGGCCAGCACGCCTACCATCAGTTGCTGCACCAAGGCACCCAGCTGATTCCGGCCGACTTCATCGTGCCGGTCGTGAGCTTCAACCCGGTCGCCGACCATCACCAGTGGCTGTACGCCAACTGCCTGTCGCAAAGCCAGGCCCTGATGCTGGGTAAAACCCGCGAAGAAGCCGAAGCCGAACTGCGTGGCAAAGGGCTGAACGAAGCAGACATCGAAAAGCTGGCCCCGCACAAGGTGATCCCGGGCAACCGCCCGAGCAACACCCTGGTGGTAGAACGCATCAGCCCACGCCGTTTGGGGGCGCTGGTGGCCATGTATGAACACAAGGTGTTCGTGCAAAGCGTGGTCTGGGGCATCAACGCCTTCGACCAGTGGGGCGTGGAGTTGGGCAAGGAGCTGGGCAAGGGCGTGTACCAGCGCCTGGTCGGCAGCCTGGACGACAGCGCCGAAGATGGTTCGACCCAAGGCCTGATCAACTACTTCCGCGGCCGTCATCGCGGGTGATCTCAGGCCTGTGCCGGCCTCTTCGCGGGCACGCCCGCTCCCACAGACACTGCGCCTCACTTGCGGGCGGCGCTATTGCTGTGGGAGCGGGCATGCCCGCGAAGAGGCCGGCACAATTTGAACACCTCTCCCAGCTACACTGTCCTATCGAATAGCCGTTGCAGTCCCTCGCCCCTTACAAGAGCAGGACCACCGCCATGTTCGATATCCGCAAATATCCCCAGGCCCTGGCCGTCAGCCAGTCCGCCGCCCTCACACCCGACGACTACCAGCGCCTTTACCGCCAGTCGGTGGAAGACCCCGACGCCTTCTGGGCCGAGCAAGCCAAGCGCCTGGACTGGATCAAGCCGTGGTCAAGCGTGCAGCAGTGCGACCTGCGCTCCGGCGAGGCCCGCTGGTTCGACGGCGCACAGCTCAACGTCAGTTACAACTGCATCGACCGCCACCTGGCCCAGCGCGCTGAGCAGACGGCCTTGCTGTGGGAAGGCGACGACCCTAAAGATGCCAAAGCCATCAGCTACCGCGAACTGCACCGCGAAGTCTGCCGCCTGGCCAACGCCCTGAAGGCGCGCGGAGTGAAGAAAGGCGACCGCGTGTGCATCTACATGCCGATGATCCCCGAAGCAGCGTTCGCCATGCTGGCCTGCACCCGCATCGGCGCTATCCATTCGGTGGTGTTCGGTGGCTTCTCGCCGGACGCCCTGCGTGATCGTCTTCTCGATGCCGACTGCCGTACGGTGATTACCGCCGATGAAGGCGTGCGCGGCGGCAAGCGTATCCCGTTGAAGCAGAACGTCGACAAAGCCCTGGCCAGTTGCCCGGCCGTCAGCAGCGTCTTCGTGGTACGCCGTACCGCAGGCGCGGTGGACTGGGCCGAGGGCCGCGACCTCTGGTACCACGAGGCAACCGAACACGCCGGCGACGACTGCGCCCCCGAGCCCATGGCAGCCGAAGACCCGCTGTTCATCCTCTACACCTCTGGCAGCACCGGCAAACCCAAGGGCGTGCTGCACACCACCGCCGGCTACCTGTTGCAGGCAACCCTGACCTTCAAGGTGGTGTTCGATTACCGCGACGGCGAAGTGTTCTGGTGCACCGCGGATGTGGGCTGGGTGACCGGGCACAGCTATATCGTCTACGGCCCATTGGCCAACGGCGCCATCTCGCTGATGTTCGAAGGGGTACCGAACTACCCAGACACCTCGCGCTTCTGGCAGGTGGTGGACAAGCACCAGGTCAATATTTTCTACACCGCGCCGACCGCGCTGCGGGCACTGATGCGCGAGGGCTCTGGGCCACTGCAGGGCACCTCGCGCAAAAGCCTGCGCCTGCTGGGCAGTGTCGGCGAGCCGATCAACCCGGAAGCCTGGGAGTGGTACTTCGAAGCGGTCGGGCAAAAGCGCTGCCCCATCGTCGACACCTGGTGGCAGACCGAAACCGGCGGCATCATGTTGACCCCCCTGCCCGGCTCGACCACGTTCAAGCCGGGCTGTGCCACCCAGCCCATGTTCGGCGTACAGCCCGCCCTGCTGGATGAAAAGGGCGAGGTGATAGACGGGCCGGGTGCCGGCCTGCTGGTGATCAAGGCCAGCTGGCCCGGGCAGATCCGCAGTGTCTATGGCGACCACCAGCGCATGGTCGACACGTATTTCAAACCCATGCCCGGTTACTACTTCACCGGCGATGGCGCCCGCCGTGATGCCGACGGCGACTACTGGATCACCGGGCGTATTGACGACGTGATCAATGTGTCAGGGCACCGTATCGGCACGGCCGAAGTGGAAAGCGCACTGGTGTTGCATGATCGCATCGCCGAAGCCGCCGTGGTCGGCTACCCGCATGACCTCAAGGGCCAGGGCGTGTACGCCTTCGTCACGGCCATGAATGGCGTTACACCGGACGAAGCGCTCAAGGCCGAGCTACTCGCCCTGGTCAGCAAGGAAATTGGCAGTTTCGCCAAGCCCGAGCTGATCCAGTGGGCTCCGGCACTGCCCAAGACCCGCTCCGGCAAGATCATGCGGCGTATACTGCGCAAGATCGCCTGCAACGAACTGGACAACCTGGGCGATACTTCGACGCTGGCCGACCCCGCCGTGGTGCAGGACCTGATCGACAAACGCCTCAACCAGTAACCGGCGGCCGCTGCTGATGGCCGCCCTGTATCGCAGGTCGCCATGGAAGCCCTACGCCGCCGTATCGAAACCCAGGTCATGAGCCTTACCGGGCTGGCCCTCGGCCAGCTCGACCTGGAGTCCCCCAAGGGTGACCCAGGGCTGTTCGGTCCGCACAGTGTCAGTTGGCAGGTGCATGGCGACTTTCCGAGCATGCTGGTCGGCGGCATCAGCGCACTGATGCTGCAGCTGTTGCATCCGCTGGCCCTGGCCGGCGTGTGGGACCACTCCAACTTCCGCGAGGACTTGCTCGGCCGCCTGCGGCGCACCAGCCAGTTCATCTCCGGTACAACCTTCGGCGCGACGGGTGATGCCGAGTGGCTGATCGACAAAGTGCGCACCATCCACCTGCAAGTGACCGGCACCGCGCCGGATGGCCGGCCCTACGCGGCCAGCGACCCAGCCTTGCTGACCTGGGTGCATGTGGCAGAGGTCAGCAGCTTTCTGACCGCCCACTTGCGCTACCGTAACCCGCACCTGCCGCGCAGCGAGCAAGATGCCTACTACAACGAAATCGCCTTGATCGCCGAGCGCCTTGGCGCCCGTGACGTACCACGCTCGTGCCAGCAGGTGGACGCCTACCTGCAAGCCATGCGCCCGCAACTGCACTGTGATGCGCGCAGCCGGGAGGTCATGCGGATTCTGCTCGACGCCCCTGCCCCCAGCCGCCTGGCTCAACCGGTGGGCAAACTGATGCTGCACGCCGGCATCGACCTGCTGCCTGGCTGGGGCCAGAGCCTGCTTGGCCTGCAGCACCGGCCCTGGCAGCAGCGCCTGATCCGCCTGGGCCTCAAGCCCACGGCAGCGCTGCTGCGCTGGGCAATGCGCGACGGCTCCGCGCACCGCGCCAGGCGGCGCATGGGCATCGAGTGAGGGCAACAGGTCGCGCCTGCGGAACTGATTTAACGTGCCATACTCCAAGCACTCCTGCTCAGACCGACGAAGCGACACATGTACAAAGGATTGACTCGCGCCGCTGGCGCCATCGTGGCCCTGGTAGCCCTCTACAGCCTGCTTGGGTTCCTGATTCTTCCCGGCGTGGCGCTGCGTATCGCCAATCAGCAATTGGCCAAGTACGCTACCGTGCCCGCGCACCTTGAACGCATCGAACTCAACCCCTTCAGCCTCGAGCTGACCCTGTGGGGCCTGCAGCTTGGCGAGCCTGGCAAGGAGCAGGTCGGTTTCGACCGGTTGTACGCCAACCTGTCGCTCGACAGCCTGTGGAGCAAGGCCCTGCACCTGGAAGCGGTCGAGCTCGACAAGCCCCGCAACCAGGTCCTGTTCGCCAAAGACGGCACACTCAACCTGACGACGTTGTTCAAGCTGCCGCCGAGCGAAGCCAAGCCCGACGAGCCACCCAGCGACCCCTTCCCGTTGCGTATCGGCAGCATCAAGCTCAAGCAAGGCTTGCTGCACTTCCAGGACATGCGCCCGAGCGAACCCATCGAGTTCCTCTACGACAACATGAACCTGGAGCTGAAGAACCTCAGCACCTTGCCTGACGACAACGCCGACATGACCCTGGTGGCCAACGGCCCCAACGGCGGGCGCATCGACTGGAACGGCACCCTCAGCCTGTCGCCGATCGCCTCGCAAGGCACGCTGAAAGTCACCGACGCCAAGATGAAGCTGTTCTGGCCCTACGTGCGCGATGCCGTGCCCCTGGTGCTGCAGGACGGGCTGGTCAGCCTTCAGACCCAGTACAAGCTCAACCTCGCCAAGCAGACCGAGCTGCTGCTGGACAACGCCACGCTGCGGGTGGCCCCGTTCGCCATCAACGCGCCAGACGGCCGCCCGTTGGCGCGCCTGGCCAACCTGGAGGTGAGCGAGACGACCGTCGACCTGGTCAAGCAACAGGTCAGTGTGGGCAAGCTGCGCAGCGACAAGCTGGAAACCTGGGCAGCACTGGAAAAGGACGGCCAGCTCGACTGGCAGAAGCTGTTCGCCAGCCAACCGGCCAAAGCCACGCCGAAAGAAAAGGCCGAACCGGCTGCCGCCGGCCCTGCGCCTGAGCCGCAATCGGCCAACGAACCGGCCAAGCCTTGGCAGGTATTGCTCAAGGACGTGCAACTGCGCAACTACCTGGTGCACCTGGCAGATCGCAGCCAGAAAGAACCGGTAGCGCTCGATGTCGGCCCGCTAAATGTCGACCTGCAAGGCTTCGACAGCCTCAACCAGGCCCCCTTTACCCTCAAGCTCGATACCGGCGTGGCAAGCAAGGCAAGCTGCAGGCCGCCGGCCAGGTGAACCTGGCGCCCATCCAGGCCAAGCTCGACGTCAGCACCCGCGACATCGACCTGCGCGTGGCCCAGGCCTACGTCAGCCCGTTCATCCTGCTGGAACTGCGCAGCGGCATGCTCGACAGTGACCTCCAGGTCGACCTGAAGAACACCACGCCACTGGCCTTCACGGTCACCGGCAAGGCCCAGGTCAGCCAACTGCATACGTTGGACACCATCAAGAGCCGGGACTTCGTGAAATGGCAACAGGTCAACGTAGACGGCTTGTCGTATGTGCACGGTGATGCCCTGTCGATCGACAAGGTGACCCTGCAGGAGCCCTACGCGCGCTTCATCATCAACGAAGACCGCACGACCAACGTCAATGACCTGTTGATCCCGCAACCGGCCGGCGCCAAGCCAAGCAGCCCGGCCACAACGGCCCCCGCCAGCAGCAGCAAGCCGCTGGGCATTCATATTGGCCAGGTCGACATCAAGAACGGCTCGGCCAACTTTGCCGACCTGTCCCTTACCCCCAACTTCGCCACCGCCGTGCAGCAACTCAACGGCCAGATCGGCACCATCGACAACCGCAAGCCGGTGCCTGCCAAGGTTGACGTGAAAGGCAAGGTCGACCGCTATGCCCCGGTTACCATCAAGGGCGCCCTCAACCCGTTCAACCCGCTGGCCAGCCTGGATATCGCCACCAGCTTCAAGCGCGTCGAGCTGACCACCTTGACGCCCTACTCCGGCAAATTCGCCGGCTACCGCATCCGCAAAGGCCGGCTCAACCTCGATTTGCACTACCTGATCACCAATGGCCAGCTCAAAGCCGAGAACAAGGTGGTGGTGGAGCAACTGCAGTTAGGTAAGAAAGTCGACAGCCCGGATGCAGTCGACCTGCCGATCCGCCTGGCAGTGGCGTTGTTGAAGGACACGCAAGGCAAGATCTCGATTGAGCTGCCGGTGTCGGGCGACCTCAACAACCCGCAGTTCAGCGTGATGCCGATCGTCTGGCAAACCCTGCGCAACCTGGTGCTGCGGGCAGCCCAGGCGCCCTTCAAGTTCATCGGTGGGCTGATCACTGGCGGCGGTTCGCAAGACCTGGGTAACGTTGCCTTCGCCCCCGGTTCCAGTACCCTCAGTGGCGATGCCCAGGCGGCGCTGGACAAGCTGGCTTCCGCGCTTAAAGAACGCCCGGAATTGCGCCTGGAAATCGAGGGCACCAGCGCCCAGGCCAGCGATGGCCCACTGATTGCCCAGCAACGCCTGGAACGTGAGTATCAGGCCACCTGGTACAAGATATTGCAGCGCCGCGGCGACAAGGTGCCTGCCAATGCCTCGATGCTGGTGGTCGACGACAGCGACAAACCGGCGATGCTCGAAGGCATCTACCGTACGCGCCTGAAGCAACACCCGCCGGCCGAATGGGAGCAACTTAGCCGTGACGAACGCACAGCCAAGTTGCGCGATGCGGTGATCAAGTCGTGGGCGGAGAGTACTGCGTTGTTGCGCACGCTGGGTCAGGAGCGGGCCAGCAGCATCAAGGATTACCTGGTCGACAAAGGCAAGCTGGAAGATGACCGGGTGTACTTCATCGACACCAGCCTGGGCCAGCCCGAGAAAGACGGCCGGGTGGTCACGCCAATGCATCTGGATGCTGAGTAATTAGCAAGCCTGACGCGCACCTGTGGGAGCGGCCTTGTGTCGCGAAAGGGCCGCAAAGCGGCCCCAGCAATTGATAAATCGCTGCTGAAACCCTGGGGCCGCTGCGCGGCCCTTTCGCGACACAAGGCCGCTCCCTCAGAGGCGGCTTCAGACCAACCGCTGCCCCGACACCGCCGGGTGATACAGCGGCTGCACCTTGTTCCCCGCCGGGTCCAGCAGGTGGAAGCTGCGCGCGCCATCACCATGGTTGAAAGGCCGGTCGAGCAAGGTCACCCCTCGGGCCTTGAAGTACGCATACCAGGCCTCCAGTTCCTCGACGCTGTCCACGATGAACCCGTAATGGTCCAAGGTCTGCAACCCGTTGGCAGCCCCTGCCCCGCGCCCCAGCGACATGTTGTCATTACCGCAGGTCAGGTACACCAAGTCTTCATTGGCGCGGCTCAGTACTTCCATACCCAGCACATCGACGTAAAAGCGTTCGCACTCCTCAAGGTTGGGTACCAGCAAGGCAATATGGCGCAGGCCATTCAGGCGGCCAGGGCGGGCAGGCAATTCAGGCATGGCTAGGCTCCTTTTTGTATACAATTCATTATTGAATTTAAAACAAAAGGAGCACTTTGTGTATAGCCTGTTCATTAAGACCCGCGTGAAGCCCGGGTGTGCCGATGCTTTCCTAAGCGCGATCAAAGTCAATGCCGCTGCTTCGGTGGCCAGCGAGGCGGGTTGCCTGGTGTTCGATGTGTCGCAGGACAGGGTCGATCCGGATGTGATCTACCTGTATGAGATCTACCGCGATGATGCGGCGTATGAGGCGCATACCCAGACCGCCCATTTTCGAGATAGCCGGCCCCTGGTCGAGCCGCTGATCATTGAGCAGGAATGCTTCGAGAGTGGTGTGGTAGCGCGTAATCCGGCTTATTAAATAAAAGGGGCCGCGAAGCGGCCCCTACAGCATTGGGTGGCCAAATCCGTTTGGCCGACGGGACATTCCTTATTCGGCTTTCAGGCCGTCAGCCGAAACGGCCTGTACGCCTTTGATCTTCTTGGCAATGCTGACTGCCATTTCTTTCTGGGACTCAGTCACTTTCATGTCAGACGACAGCGAAACCACGCCTTTGTTGGTTTCTACCTTGATGTCGCTGCCCGGTACGCCTTTCTCGGTCATCAGGTCAGCTTTGACCTTGGTGGTGATCCAGGTATCGGAGGTAGCTTCCTTGGCTTTGGTCACCTCACCGGCCGCCAGCATCATCGGGGCCTGGGTGGTCTGTTGGGCAAAAGCCGCATTAGCCATGGTCAGGGTCAGAGCGGTAGCAGTAGCGGCAGCAATGGCGAACTTCTTCATGTGGGTCACTCCTGTTTTTCGAAAGGTCTGCGCCGTGTGTCCTGGCGTCAGGTATGAAGGTAGTTGCATGCGCTGTGCCAGGTTTTGATTTTCTATTAAAACCTTATAAATCAGTACGTTAGCGATTAGACCAAACGGCAGTAGTCATGCATTTTGCAATCTGCACCTGCAACCTGCATGCAAGATGCAAGTCCGCAAAAGGTTCCCGCCCCGGTCAAAAAAAAAGAGCCCCGAAGGGCTCTTCCATTGCTGCGTAGCGGTCGCTTAAACGCCCGAGGCCTTGGCCGCGGCTACGTCCTTGATCGACAGCTTGATACGGCCGCGGTTGTCCACGTCCAGCACCAGTACTTCAACTTCCTGGCCTTCTTTCAGGATGTCGGTGACTTTCTCGACGCGCGCATCGCTCAGCATGGAGATGTGCACCAGGCCGTCTTTGCCAGGCAGGATATTGACGAAGGCGCCGAAGTCGACGATACGCTCGACCTTGCCGACGTAGATCTTGCCGATCTCGGCCTCGGCGGTGATGCCCAGGATGCGCTGCTTGGCAGCATCTGCCGCTTCCTTGGTTTCGCCGAAGATCTTGATCGAGCCGTCGTCTTCGATGTCGATCGAAGCCTTGGTCTCTTCGCAGATGGCGCGAATGGTGGCGCCGCCTTTACCGATCACGTCACGGATCTTGTCGGTGTCGATCTTCATCGAGATCATGGTAGGCGCATTGGCCGACAGCTCGGTACGCGACTGGCCAATGACCTGGTTCATCTGGCCGAGGATGTTCAGGCGCGCTTCCAGGGCTTGGCCCAGGGCGATTTCCATGATCTCTTCGGTGATGCCGTTGATCTTGATGTCCATCTGCAGCGCGGTGACGCCTTTGGCGGTACCGGCTACCTTGAAGTCCATGTCGCCCAGGTGGTCTTCGTCACCGAGGATGTCGGTCAGGACCGCGAACTTGTCGCCTTCCTTCACCAGGCCCATGGCGATACCGGCCACTGGCGCCTTCATCGGCACACCGGCGTCCATCAGCGCCAGCGAAGCACCGCAAACCGAAGCCATGGAGCTGGAACCGTTGGATTCGGTGATTTCCGATACCACGCGGATGGTGTACGGGAACACGTCGGCGGCAGGCAGCATGGCCTGGACCGAACGACGGGCCAGACGGCCGTGGCCGATTTCACGACGGCCAGCGCCGCCCATGCGGCCACACTCACCTACCGAGAACGGTGGGAAGTTGTAGTGCAGCATGAAGGGGTCTTTCTTCTCGCCTTCGAGGGTGTCCAGCAGCTGGGCGTCACGGGCAGTACCCAAGGTCGCAACCACCAGGGCCTGGGTTTCACCGCGGGTGAACAGCGCCGAACCGTGGGTTTTCGGCAGCACGCCCACTTCGATGTTCAGCGGGCGAACGGTCTTGGTGTCGCGGCCGTCGATACGTGGCTTGCCGTTGACGATGTTTTCGCGAACGGTGCGGTATTCGATTTCGCCGAAGATGTCTTTTACTTCAGCAGCCGAAGGCTGACCTTCTTCACCGGAGAACTTGGCAACCGCCTGGTCACGCAGCTCGCCCAGGCGCGCATAGCGGTCGGCCTTGACGGTGATGGTGTAGCCTTGCGAAACCGCTTCGCCGAACTCGGCACGGATGGCGTTGAACAGCTCGGTGTTGGCCACCGCAGGTTTCCAGTCCCAGGTTGGCTTGCCCGCTTCGGCAGCCAGCTCTTTCACGGCCTGGATCACGGCCTGGAACTCGTCATGGGCGAACAGTACCGCGCCCAGCATCTGGTCTTCGGTCAGCTCCTGGGCTTCGGATTCAACCATCAGCACGGCGTCGGAAGTACCGGCAACGACCATGTCCAGGCTGGAGGCAGCCAGTTGCTCGTAAGTCGGGTTCAGCAGGTAGCCGGTGCTTTCGTGGAAGGCCACGCGCGCGGCGCCGATCGGGCCTTCGAACGGAATACCGGAAATGGCCAGGGCAGCCGAGGTACCGATCATCGCAGCGATGTCCGGGTCAGTCTTCTTGCTGGTGGAAACCACGGTGCAGACGACCTGCACTTCGTTCATGAAGCCTTCCGGGAACAGCGGGCGGATCGGACGGTCGATCAGGCGCGAGGTCAGCGTCTCTTTCTCGGAAGGACGGCCTTCACGCTTGAAGAAGCCACCTGGGATCTTGCCGGCGGCGTAGGTCTTTTCCTGGTAGTGAACCGACAGCGGGAAGAAGCCCTTGCCTGGATCAGCCTGTTTGGCGCCTACCACAGTCACCAGCACGGTGACGTCGTTATCGACAGTAACCAGCACGGCGCCGGTTGCCTGACGGGCAATACGGCCCGTTTCGAGAGTGACGGTCGATTGACCGAACTGGAAAGTCTTGATTACCGGGTTCACGGTTTCCTACCTTTTTCAGTGGCTCTTGGGGGAACTGGTTTCTTGCGAATTCTTGGGCAGAACGGGGAATCGGCCCCATTGACCGTCCAGATACAACACGAGGCTGGGAGCCTGGCCGCTGCGCGGTAAACCGCTCAGCTGAACCAGGCTGCCAACCTCGGAGATACGCGTGGCGTGCCCGACGACCCTGCTGCGAAACAGCAAAGCCGAAGCCTGCGACACGCCATGCACACCACTGACCAGGCCGCTATTAGCGACGCAGGCCCAGGCGACCGATCAGGGCGCTGTAACGAGTGGTGTCTTTGCCCTTCAGGTAGTCCAGCAGCTTACGACGCTGGTTAACCATACGGATCAGACCACGACGGGAGTGGTGGTCTTTATCGTTGGCCTTGAAGTGGCCTTGCAGCTTGTTGATGTTGTGGGTCAGCAGAGCAACCTGCACTTCCGGGCTACCGGTATCGCCGGCGGCTTGCTGATATTCGGCAACGATCTTAGCTTTTTCTTCAACGCTGAGGGCCATTTGGCTTCTCCTGATAACGGATCCCGCATGCGGGGTCCAATAGGCCAGGGACAAATCCCTGTATTAATAAAAAAGGTGTGACCGTGCCTACTGACAGCCACCCTTGCTGCCGTGGGGTTCGGCAATTGCCTGGCCCCGCGGTTTCGGTCATTCCGACCGAATAAGCCGACGTGGCGCGATGCGCCCGTCTTCGCTCACTTCACCGATACCGATGAAGCGCGCATTATGATCCTGTACCCGGACCATGCCAAATTGTGGCGCGTCCGGCGCGCGTACCGCCTGCCCATGCAGCCAGTAGAACGCACTGTGTTCGGACAGGCTGACCATTGGCCAGTCCTGCAGGCCGCTGTCCGAGGGCATCAGGAAGCGGTCCAGCGCTTCGTTGCCGCCTTCGGCGTGAGCCTGTTCGAGCGCTTCGAGGGTCACCGTCTGTGCCAGCGCGAAGGGCCCGGCCTGGGTCCTGCGCAGCTCGGCAACATAGGCGCCGCAGCCCAGGGCCTCGCCAATATCCTCCACCAGGGTGCGGATATAGGTGCCTTTGCTGCAACCTACGCTCAACCGTGCACGGGTGCCTTCGCACTCGAGCAACTCCAAGCGGCCAATAGTAACAGAACGCGCCTCGCGCTCCACTACCTCTCCTGCACGTGCCAGCTTGTACAGCGGCTGGCCATCACGCTTGAGTGCCGAGTACATCGGCGGTATCTGGCTGATGGGGCCGCGAAAACGCGGCAGCACCGCCTCGATATCGGCGCGACCAACGGTCACCTCGCGGGTCTGCAGAACCTCACCTTCGGCGTCGCCGGTGTTGGTAGTCTGCCCCAGCTGCATGACCGTTTCGTAGCCCTTGTCGGAGTCGAGCAGGTACTGCGAAAACTTGGTCGCCTCGCCAAAGCACAACGGCAGCACGCCGGTTGCCAGCGGGTCGAGGCTACCGGTGTGGCCGGCCTTTTCCGCATTCAGCAGCCAGCGCACTTTCTGCAGGGCGGCATTGGAGGTGAAGCCCAGCGGCTTGTCCAGCAGGATGATGCCGCTGACGTTGCGGCGGATACGTTTGACCTGGGCCACCGCTTACTCCTTGGTGTCCGGCTCGTCGGCTTCCTTGTGCATGCGGTCTTCGGCCACTGCACGCTCGATCAGCGCCGACAGGTGCACACCGCGGCTGACACTTTCATCGAAGTGGAAGTGCAGTTGCGGCACGCTGCGCAGTTGCATCGAACGCCCCAGGTGCAGGCGCAGGAAGCTGGCAGCGCTGTTGAGTGCCTTGAGCGACTGCTGCACCGCGTCCGGGGTTTCTTCGCCCATGACGGTGATGAACACCTTGGCATGGCCCAGGTCGCGGCTCACGTCCACGGCGGTGATGGTCACCAGGCCGACACGCGGGTCCTTGACTTCGCGACGGATCAGCTCGGCCAGCTCGCGCTGCATCTGATCGCCAATACGTTGGGTACGGCTATATTCTTTGGCCATTCTTGCTACCTGTAACTTAAAGCGGCAAACGCCCGGGCAGACCTGAGCCTGACCGGGCGCTACCTGAAGAGGTACCGCAAGCCGCCCTGCAAGGGGCGCTTGCGGCTCGCTCGCCCTTAAAGGGTACGAGCCACCTGGACTTTCTCGAAGACTTCGATCTTGTCGCCGACCTTGACGTCGTTGTAGCTCTTGACGCCAATACCGCACTCCATGCCCGAACGCACTTCGGAGGCGTCGTCCTTGAAGCGACGCAGCGATTCCAGCTCGCCTTCGAAGATCACAACGTCGTCGCGCAGTACGCGGATCGGACGGTTGCGGTACACGGTACCCTCGATGACCATACAGCCAGCGATGGCGCCAAACTTCGGCGAACGGAACACGTCACGCACTTCGGCAACACCCAGGATGTTCTCGCGAACATCGCTGCCGAGCATGCCGGTCAGGGCCTTCTTGACGTCTTCGATGATGTCGTAGATCACGTTGTAGTAACGCATATCCAGACCTTCCTGCTCGACGATCTTGCGCGCACCGGCATCGGCACGCACGTTGAAGCCGAACAGTACAGCGTTCGAAGCCAGCGCCAGGTTGGCATCGCTCTCGGTGATACCACCGACGCCACCACCAATCACGCGCACTTGCACTTCGTCGTTGCCCAGGCCGCCAAGCGAACCCTGCAGCGCCTCGAGAGAACCACGCACATCGGTCTTGAGCACGATGTTGAGGGTTTTCTTCTCTTCCTGACCCATGGTCTCGAAGATGTTTTCCAGCTTGCCGGCGTGAGCGCGGGCCAGCTTGACCTCGCGGTACTTGCCTTGACGGAACATGGCAACTTCGCGGGCTTTCTTCTCGTCGGCAACCACGGAAAGCTCGTCACCGGCTTCCGGGGTACCGTCCAGGCCAAGGATCTCGACCGGGATCGACGGGCCGGCTTCTTTCACAGGCTTGCCGTTCTCGTCGAGCATGGCACGCACGCGGCCATAGTTGGAACCGCACAGCACCATGTCGCCCTGACGCAGCGTACCGTCCTGAACCAGGATGGTCGCGACCGGGCCGCGGCCCTTGTCCAGGCGCGATTCGACGACCACGCCACGACCAGGTGCAGTCGGGGTAGCAGTCAGCTCGAGGATCTCGGCCTGCAGCAGCACGGCTTCGAGCAGCTCGTCGACACCGGTACCCATCTTCGCCGATACCTTGACGAATGGCGTGTCACCACCCCAGTCCTCGGAGGTAACGCCTTCGACGGCCAGTTCGTTACGGATACGATCGAGGTCAGCACCCGGCTTGTCGATCTTGTTCACTGCAACCACCAGCGGAACGCCAGCTGCCTTGGCATGCTGAACCGCTTCGCGGGTTTGCGGCATTACGCCGTCGTCCGCCGCCACCACCAGGATGACGATGTCGGTCGCCTTGGCACCACGGGCACGCATCTGGGTGAACGCAGCGTGGCCCGGGGTATCGAGGAAGGTGACCATGCCGCGGTCGGTTTCCACGTGGTAGGCACCGATGTGCTGGGTAATGCCACCGGCTTCGCCAGCAGCAACTTTGGCACGACGGATGTAGTCGAGCAGCGAGGTCTTGCCATGGTCAACGTGACCCATGACGGTAACCACCGGCGCGCGGGACTCGGCCTGGCCTTCGAACTTCAGCGATTCGGCCAGGGAATCTTCCAGCGCGGTGTCGCTGATCAGCGTGACCTTGTGGCCCAGCTCTTCAGCGATCAGCTGGGCAGTTTCCTGGTCGAGCACCTGGTTGATGGTGACCGGGGTACCCATCTTGAACATGAATTTGACCACTTCAGCGGCCTTGACCGACATCTGCTGGGCCAGTTCGGAGACGGTGATGGTCTCGCCGATGGTCACGTCACGGATGACTGGACCGGTCGGGTTCTGGAAGCCGTGCTGGTTACGCTTCTTCAGCTTGCTCTTGCCACCACGACCACGACGGGCGCCGTCGCTCTCTTCATCGGTGGTACGCGGAGCGGCACGTGGCGTTGGAGCCTTTTCCTTCTCCTTGACCTTGACCTTGATCGACACACGAGGGGCTTCGCCACGACGACGGTCGTCATCACGGGTACGGCTCTCGTTGCGACGGGTCTCGTCCTTCTTGCGCTCGGCAGCACGGGCTGCAGCGTCTTCGGAGGCTGGCGCGTCGGCGACGACCGGGGCCGGGGCAGCGGCAGGCGCCGGCTCTGGCTTGGCGGCAGGCGCCGGGGCCGCTGTTGCAGTATCGGCAGCCTGACGGCGAGCCTGTTCCTCGTTGCGCTGGCGAACTTCGGCCTCGACCTTGTCGCGCGCGGCGTTTTCGGCCGCACGGCGCTCTTCCAGCTCACGCTTCTGCTCAGCCTGGATTTCTTCCGGGCTGCGCTGCACGAAAACTTTCTTCTTGCGTACTTCTACGCTGATGCTCTTGCTACCGGCGACACGCAGGGTGCTGGTGGTTTTGCGCTGCAAGGTAATCTTGCGCGGCTCTTCCGCCTTGCTCTTGTGGCTGCTTTTCAAATGAGTCAGCAGGGTCTGCTTCTCATTGTCGGTCACTACCTGACCGGCGTCGGTGTGCGGCAGACCTGCCTCACGCATCTGCTGCAGCAGGCGCTCTACCGGTGCCTCGACCTCTTGGGCCAGTTCTTTCACCGTGACTTGCGTCATGCACTTCTCTCCTCAGGCCGCGCCTAATTACTCGAACCAGTGGGCTCGGGCGGCCATGATCAACTTGCCGGCACGCTCTTCGTCGATGCCGTCGATGTCGAGCAGATCGTCGATCGACTGCTCGGCCAGGTCTTCGCGGTTAACCACGCCGCGCACCGCCAGTTCAGCCGCCAGGTCCTTGTCCATGCCCTCAAGGGAGAGCAGGTCTTCGGCCGGGTGGGCGTCTGCCAGTTTTTCTTCGGTAGCGATGGCCTTGGTCAACAAACGGTCCTTGGCTCGAGCGCGGAGCTCATTGACGATATCTTCGTCAAAGCCATCGATGTTGAGCATTTCTTCCAACGGTACGTAGGCAATTTCTTCGAGGCTGGTGAAGCCTTCGTCGACCAGCACTTGGGCCAGCTCCTCGTCGACTTCCAGTTCATCGATGAAATTGCGCAGGATGTCACCGGTTTCGGCCTGTTGCTTGGCCTGGATGTCCTTCTCGGTCATCACGTTCAAGGTCCAGCCGGTCAACTGACTGGCAAGACGAACGTTCTGACCGCCACGGCCAATGGCCTGGGCCAGGTTGTCCTCGGCGACGGCGATGTCCATGGCATGGGCATCTTCATCAACGATGATCGCCGCGACTTCAGCCGGCGACATGGCGTTGATGACGAACTGCGCCGGGTTATCGTCCCACAGGACGATATCCACACGCTCACCACCCAGCTCCCCGGATACAGCCTGGACGCGCGAACCACGCATGCCGATACAGGCACCTTGCGGGTCGATACGCTTGTCCTTGGAGCGGACGGCGATCTTGGCTCGCGAACCCGGGTCACGGGAAGCAGCCATGACTTCGATCAGGCCCTCGGCAATTTCCGGCACTTCAATGCGGAAAAGCTCGATCAGCATCTGCGGCGCGGTGCGCGACAGGATCAGCTGAGGGCCACGGTTTTCAGTGCGAATTTCCTTCAGCAGTGCACGCAGGCGCACGCCAACACGGAAGGTTTCGCGGGGAATGATGTCTTCGCGGGCCAACAGGGCCTCGGCGTTGTTGCCCAGGTCAACGATAACGTTGTCGCGGGTAACCTTTTTAACGGTACCGGAGATGATTTCGCCAACGCGTTCGCGGTAGGCATCGACCACCTGGGCACGCTCGGCCTCACGGACCTTCTGCACGATGACCTGCTTGGCGGTCTGGGCGGCGATGCGACCAAATTCGATGGACTCGATCTTCTCTTCGATCACGTCACCTACCTTGGCTTCAGGGTGGGTGTCCTTGATCTTGTCCAGCCAGGTCTCGATCGCCGGATCGTCCAGATCGGCTTCATCGACCACGGTCCAGCGACGGAAGGTCTCGTAGCTACCGGTGTGGCGATTGATTTCCACACGCAGATCGACTTCGTCTTCAAAACGTTTTTTGGTTGCAGTGGCCAGGGCCACCTCCAGCGCTTCGAAAATGACGCCGGGCGGTACACCTTTTTCGTTGGATACCGATTCAACAACCAGCAGTACTTCTTTGCTCATCGTACGCCTCGCCTTGCGCAAGCCATTGGGCCCGGATAGTCCGCCGGGCCCGGCACGTCTCAGTCAAAACTGGGAATAATATTGGCCTTGTCGATCGAATCGATCGGCAGAAGGAATTCCTGGTTGTCCACCTGGACCACCACGTCCTGCTCCTCCACACCGCGGAGAAGGCCCTGGAAGTTACGACGACCCTCGAAGGGTGAGCGCAGCTTGATCTTCACTTGTTCGCCGGCATGCGAGGCAAACTGTTCCAGAGTGAACAGTGGGCGATCCATGCCTGGGGAAGACACCTCTAGGGTGTATTCACTGCTGATTGGATCTTCCACATCGAGGATTGCGCTGGCCTGACGGCTGACTGCTTCGCAATCGTCCACCAGAATACCGCCTTCCTTGTCGATGTAGATGCGCAATACCGAATGCTTACCCTGGGAAACGAACTCGATCCCCCAGCATTGATAGCCCAGACCCTCGACAACCGGGGCCAACAAGGCCTGCAACTGTTCTAGCTTGCTCGACACCTGAACCCCCTCGTGCATGCTGTGCAAATAAAAAATGGGCAAAGCGCCCATCCCTGAAAGCGCCGTTGGACAACGACGCCGAAACTGTTCGGTTAGCAAAAAGCCCCTGAAAAGGGGCTCCGCTGAAGCTGGTTGCGGGGGCTGGATTTGAACCAACGACCTTCGGGTTATGAGCCCGACGAGCTACCAAGCTGCTCCACCCCGCGACAAAGCTGGGGCGAAAGTATAAGACCGAACCCTGCTGAGGGTCAAATCCAAACCTTCACCTGCAAGAAAGCCCGCTAAAGCGGGCTCTCAAGCTTCAATTGGTACCGAGAAGGGGACTCGAACCCCTACACCCTATGGGCACAACCACCTCAAGGTTGCGTGTCTACCAATTCCACCACCTCGGCAATACTACTACTTGAAACCCGTTACTTCTGCTCTTCTGCCGGAGGAGGTACATCACCCGTATTAGGAGTGGCTTCGCTCTTCTGCTGCTGTTGGAGCACCGGTACATCATCATTGACTGCCGGTTTTTGCGGCTCTTTCACTTCTAGCACTGCTGGATCTGGAAGACCTGCTTGGCTAAGCTGGTGAGCTTGTTGCTTCGCGAAGTATCCTAACCCAAGTGCTGTCAAAAAGAAAGTGGCAGCGAGTATAGCAGTTAATTTACTTAGGAACGTTGCAGAGCCTTGGCTCCCGAACACGGTATTAGAAGCACCCGCGCCGAAAGATGCACCTGCTTCAGCACCTTTACCCTGTTGCAACAGTACCAGCACTACTAGCGAAAGCGCTGCCAACAGATGAAAAACAACGATGACTGTTTCCAGCATTTGTTCAGTTTCCTGCGGCGCGACAAATTGCACCGAATTCGTCTGCGTTCAGGGACGCTCCACCAATGAGCCCCCCATCGATATCCGGCATGCCGAACAGTTCGGCCGCATTGGCCGCCTTCACGCTGCCGCCGTAGAGCAACTGCACCTTCGCAGCCACTTCAGCATCTTCTGCCGCCAGCTGGCCGCGGATGGCGGCGTGCACATCCTGGGCCTGCTGTGGCGTGGCCGTAAGGCCAGTGCCGATGGCCCATACAGGCTCATAGGCAATTACTGCATTGGCAAAAGCCTTAACACCGAATGCTTCGATGATACTGCTTAGTTGACGCCCGACAACTTCGAGCGTTCTGCCTGCCTCGCGCTCTTCCAGGGTTTCCCCTATGCAAAGCACTGGCTTCAAACCTTTGGCCTGGGCCGCTGCAAACTTGCGATTCAGCACTTCGTCGGTTTCGCCAATGATCTGGCGACGCTCGGAATGGCCAATCAACACCAACTTGCAACCTGCTTCAACCAGCTGCTCAGGAGCAACTTCCCCGGTCAGCGCACCCTGTTCGGGTTGTACAGCAGAATTCTGTGCACCGACAGTAATTTCTTTACCCGCCAGGCCATCGATCACTTGATTGATGAACAAGGCCGGTGGAAATACTGCGACTTCCACTCCGCTCGGCAAGGCGAGATTGCTCAAGCCTTCGGTCAGCTCAGCGACGCTAGCGCGGGTACCGTGCATCTTCCAGTTACCAGCTACCATAGGGCGACGCATGCTTTACCTCGTCGGTCAAAGTGGGCGCAGATCTTACCCAACCAGATCTGCGCTGGCAAGCGCCTTCAGACACAAACTTCGCCAACCAGTTTGGCCAGGGCTTCGGCATGGCCACGCACCTGCGCTTCGTCCTCGCCTTCGACCATTACCCGCACCAGCGGCTCGGTACCGGACTTGCGCAACAGCACACGCCCGCGCCCCGCCAGCGCCTCGGTGACCTTGGCGCTGGCTTCCTGCACGGCCGGGTGCTGCAGCGGGTCGACCTTGCTGCCGCCAAAGCGCACATTGATCAGCACCTGCGGGCATTTGCGCAGGGCCTGGCGGGCCTGGGCCAGGCCCTCGCCGCGGCGCTTGAGCGCCATCAGCACCTGCAACGCAGCAATGATCGCATCACCGGTAGTGGTGTAGTTGCAGCACACCACGTGGCCCGAGTTTTCGCCGCCCACAAGCCACTCACGCTCCAGCAACTCGGCCATCACATAACGGTCACCGACCTTGGCCCGCACGAAGGGGATATCCAGGTCCTTGAGCGCCAGCTCCAGGCCCAGGTTGCTCATCAGCGTACCCACTACCCCGCCCTGGAGCTTGCCACGCTCCTGCAGGTCGCGGGCAATGATGAACAGCAGCTCGTCGCCATCGACGATCGCCCCGGTGTGGTCGACCATCAGTACGCGGTCACCGTCACCGTCGAAGGCAATGCCGAGATCGGCATGCCCGACCAGCACCGCTGCCTGCAGCGATTCGATATGGGTCGAGCCGCAGTTTTCGTTGATGTTCAACCCGTCGGGCTGGGCATGCAGCACAGTGACATCGGCACCCAGCTCACGGAACACGCTTGGCGCAACCTTGTAGGTGGCACCATGAGCGCAATCGACCACCAGCTTGAGGCCTGCGAAACTGGTGCTGCTCGGTACGCTGCTTTTGCAAAACTCGATATAGCGGCCAGCAGCATCGTTGATACGCGACACCTTGCCCAGTTTGCTCGACTCGACCACGGTCATCGGCTGATCGAGCAGTTCCTCGATCATCAGTTCGACGTCGTCCGGCAGTTTGGTGCCCTGGCCCGAGAAGAACTTGATGCCGTTGTCGTCATGCGGGTTGTGCGAGGCACTGATGACGATACCGGCTTCGGCGTGGAAGGTACGTGTAAGGTAGGCGATGGCCGGTGTCGGCATCGGCCCCAGCAGCATCACATCGGCCCCTGCCGCCGACAGCCCGGCTTCGAGGGCAGACTCGAACATGTAGCCGGAGATACGCGTGTCCTTGCCCACCAGTACCCGGCAGTGGCCGAGCTTGCGGAAGGCCATGCCGGCCGCCCAACCCAGCTTCAGCATGAAGTCCGGGGTGATCGGGTATTCGCCGACGCGGCCACGAATGCCGTCGGTACCAAAGTATTTTCTGCTCATAGGGACTCCAATGTTCTTATTCGGCGCCTTGTACCGCAGCGATCATGCGCACCACATCGACCGTTTCGGCCACGTCGTGGACACGCAGGATGCTCGCGCCCTTGGTCATGGCCAGGGCTGCCAGTGCCAGGCTGCCGTACAGGCGCTCGTCGACCGGACGTTCCAGCGTCAGGCCGATCATGCTCTTTCGCGAGACGCCCACCAGGAGTGGGCGCCCAAGACGATGGAGCGTTTCCATGTGCTTGAACAGGCTCAGGTTGTGCGCCAGCGTTTTGGCGAAACCAAAGCCAGGGTCAAGGATGATGCGTTGTTCATCAATACCGGCCGATGCGCAGGCCGCCATGCGCTGCTGCAGATACCGGGCAACATCGGCAGTCACGTTCTCGTAGTGCGGGTCGTCCTGCATGTTGCCCGGCTCGCCACGCATGTGCATCAGGCACACCGGCAGGCCGGTGGCGGCAGCGGCATCCAGGGCGCCGTCGCGCTCCAGGCCTCGCACGTCGTTGATCAACCCGGCGCCAAGGCGCGCAGACTCACGCATGACAGCCGGGGTCGAGGTATCGACGGAGATGACCACGTCCAGGCGACTGTTGATGGCCTCGACCACGGGCGCCACACGCTCGAGCTCCTCGGTGACCGAAACGGCGCGCGCCCCAGGCCGTGTGGACTCACCACCGATGTCGATCAGCGTGGCACCGGCGGCAACCATGGCTTCGGCATGGCGCAAGGCCTCGTCGCGCTGGTTGAAGCGCCCGCCATCGGAGAAGGAATCGGGTGTGATATTGAGAATACCCATGACATGAGTACGTGACAAATCAAGAACCCGGTTGCCGCAAGGCAACCGGGTCGGGTACTGCACTGAGCTCATAGATGCCCTTAGTGTTGAGCTGCCGGGCCGCCAATCGGCGATTCCGGACGATCGTTCTGGGCAGCAGGCGTGCCCGAATCCGTATCATCGTCCCAGTCACGCGGCTCGCGCGGCGTACGCCCAGCCATGATGTCGTCGATCTGATCGGCATCAATGGTCTCATACTTCATCAGCGCTTCGGTCATTGCTTCGAGCTTGTCGCGGTTTTCGACCAGCAACTGCTTGGCCGTGGCGTAGCACTGGTCGATGATGCTGCGCACCTCGGAGTCGATCAGCTTGGCGGTTTCGCCGGAAACGCTGGCGTGCTGGCTGGCAGCGCTGCGGCCCAGGAACACCTCGCCGTCTTCTTCGGCATACATCAACGGACCGAGTTTTTCGGACAGGCCCCACTTGGTCACCATGTTTCGTGCGATCTGGCTGGCACGCATGATGTCGTTGGAAGCGCCGGTGGTAACCCCGTCGAAGCCCAGGGTCATCTCTTCGGCGATACGACCGCCGTACAGCGAGCAGATCTGGCTGATCAAGGCACGCTTGGACAGGCTGTAACGGTCCTCTTCCGGCAGGAACATGGTCACACCCAGGGCCCGACCACGCGGGATGATCGAAACCTTGTAGACCGGGTCGTGCTCAGGCACCAGGCGGCCGACGATGGCGTGGCCCGCCTCGTGGTAGGCAGTGTTACGTTTTTCTTTCTCGGACATGACCATGGTCTTGCGCTCGGCGCCCATCATGATCTTGTCCTTGGCCAGCTCGAACTCCTTCATCTCCACCAGGCGCTTGTTGGAGCGGGCGGCAAACAGGGAAGCTTCGTTGACCAGGTTGGCAAGGTCGGCACCGGAGAAGCCCGGCGTACCCCGCGCGATAACGGCCGGGTTGACGTTCTCGCTGACCGGCACCTTGCGCATGTGCACCTTCAGGATCTGCTCGCGGCCGCGGATGTCCGGCAGGCCGACCACCACCTGGCGGTCGAAACGGCCGGGGCGCAGCAGCGCCGGGTCGAGTACGTCCGGGCGGTTGGTGGCGGCGATGACGATGATGCCATCGTTCATCTCGAAGCCGTCCATTTCCACCAGCAGCTGGTTCAGGGTTTGCTCACGCTCGTCGTGACCACCGCCCATGCCGGCACCACGGTGGCGACCCACGGCGTCGATCTCGTCGATGAAGATGATGCACGGGGCGTGCTTCTTGGCCTGCTCGAACATGTCGCGCACACGGCTGGCACCGACACCGACGAACATTTCAACGAAGTCCGAACCGGAAATGGTGAAGAACGGGACTTTTGCCTCACCGGCAATGGCCTTGGCCAGCAGGGTTTTACCGGTACCGGGCGGGCCTACCATCAGCACGCCACGCGGGATCCGGCCGCCCAGGCGCTGGAACTTGCCCGGGTCACGCAGGAACTCAACCAGCTCGCCAACTTCTTCCTTGGCCTCGTCGCAACCGGCGACGTCGGCCAGGGTCGTCTTGACCTGGTCTTCGGACAGCAGGCGCGCCTTGCTCTTGCCAAAGCTCATGGGCCCGCCTTTACCGCCGGCACCGCCCTGCATCTGGCGCATGAAGAACATGAACACGGCGATAATCACCAGGATCGGGAAGCTTGCTACCAACAGCTGCGTCCAGATGCTCTGCTGCTCAGGCTGCTTGCCTTCGACCACTACGTGGTTGTCGACGAGGTCGCCGATCAGGCCGTTATCGGTGATGGCCGGGCGCACGGTCTTGAAGCTGTCGCCATCGGAGCGCTTGCCGGTAATGATGTAGCCGTCGACGGTCACACGCTCGACCTTGCCATCCTTGACCTGCTGGATGAAGTCGGAGTAGTTGAGGGTCTGCGGCTCGTTAGGGCTGGAGAAGTTGTTCATCACTGTCACCAGGACAGCTGCGATGATCAACCACAGGATCAGATTCTTTGCCATGTCGTTCAATTCGCTACCCTCTGAGGCCGGCGCACGACGCAGCCGTGCCTCGCATGATATTCATCGCCCTAACTTACTACATTACCTACGCAGCCGCAGGCACCGTCTGTAACCCTTTGTGAAAGCTAGACTACACGAAGTTCGGACGATCCTGACGCCGCGGCCGATTGGAAATAACTATCGGCCGCCGCGCTTCACGCCTTTCAAGCGCCTTTGAAACCTTTGCCCAACAGGTACTGTTCACGCGAGCGGTCCCGCGATGAAGAAGGCTTGCGCATCTGCACCTTGTCGAACTTGGTGCGCACGTCCTTCAGGTACATGTCGAAGCCTTCGCCCTGGAAAATCTTGATCAGGAAATCCCCGCCGGGCTTGAGCACGCGGGTTGCCAGGTCCAGGGCCAGCTCGCAGAGGAACATGGCACGTGGCATGTCCACTTCGGGCGTACCACTCATATTGGGGGCCATGTCGGAAATCACAAGGTCCACGTGCGAATCACCGACCGCGTCGAGGATTTGCTGGAGCACGGCGTCTTCGGTGAAATCGCCCTGGATGAAGGTAACGTCGGGGATCGAGTCCATTTCCAGGATATCCGAAGCGATGAGCCGGCCCTGGCCGCCAATCAGACGACTGGTCACCTGCGACCACCCGCCCGGGGCCGCACCCAGGTCGATTACGCTCATGCCGGGGCGGATCAGGCGGTCCTTTTCCTGGATCTCCAGCAGTTTGTAGCTCGCACGCGAGCGGTAGCCGTCCTTCTGTGCCTGTTTCACAAAAGGATCGTTGAAATGCTCTCGCAGCCAGTTTGCGCTGCTTTTGGAACGTTGTACCACGGGGCACCTCGATGATATGCGTCGTGATTGACTGGGCGGAGCCGGTGGCCCTCGGGTAAAATGCCGGTCAATTTTACAGAATCAGACGGAAAGGGTCAGATTATGCCGCTCAATAACGAGCAGAAGAAGCAATACAAGTCCATTGGTCATGACCTGAAGCCGGTCCTGATCGTTGCTGGCAATGGTTTGAATGAAGGCGTGGTCGCCGAGCTGGAACGCGCACTGGTCGATCATGAACTGATCAAGGTCGAGATTCGCTCGGAAGACCGCGAAGAACGCGCCGAGACCATCGCCGAGCTGTGCAAGGCCGGCCGCGCCGAACTGGTGCAGACCATCGGCAAGAAAGCCCTGATCTACCGCAAGAACCCACAACCGAACAAGCAGCTGTCCAACATTCACCGTTACAAGTAACGGAAAGGATAGCGCGCCGCCTGTGTAGGAGCGGCCTTGTGTCGCGATGGGCTGCGAAGCGGCCCCCTGCAATATCTGTGGTTAAGCTGATATCTGGGGGCTGCTTCGCAGCCCATCGCGACACAAGGCCGCTCCTACCAGGGCTGTGGCGGCTAGCGCTGGTGCACGCAACGCCCGGCAGCGTAGGTTTCACGCACGGTGCGGTCGTCACCCAGGGTGGTCAGCACGAACAGGGTCTCTTCAATGCTGTTGGACTGCTGAATGCGGTAGTCCAGCAGCGGCGTGGCCTTGTAGTCCAGCACCACGAAGTCGGCATCGTTGCCGGGGCGCAGGCTGCCGATGCGGTCGTCCAGGCGCAGCGCACGGGCGCCGCCTAGGGTGGCCAGGTACAGTGACTTGAACGGGTGCAGGCGCGCGCCTTGCAGTTGCATCACCTTGTACGCCTCGTTCAGGGTGTTGAGCAGCGAGAAGCTGGTCCCGGCGCCGACGTCGGTGCCCAGGCCCACATTGACCTTGAAGCGCTCGGCCTGCGGCAGGTTGAACAGGCCGCTGCCGAGGAACAGGTTGGAGGTGGGGCAGAAGGCCACGGCCGAGCCGGTTTCGGCCAAGCGCTGGCATTCGTCGTCGCACAGGTGCACGCCGTGGGCGAATACCGAGCGCTCGCCCAGCAGCTCGAAGTGGTCATAGACGTCCAGGTAACCCTTCTGCTCAGGGAACAGCGACTTGACCCAGTCGATTTCCTTGAGGTTTTCCGACAGGTGCGTGTGCATGTACACGCCCGGGTGCTCCTTGAGCAACTGGCCGGCCAGGGTCAACTGTTCAGGCGTGCTGGTCGGGGCGAACCGCGGGGTGACGGCGTAGTGCAGGCGGCCCTTGCCGTGCCAGCGTTCGATCAGCGCCTTGCTTTCGGCATAGCCGGACTCGGCAGTGTCGGTCAGGTAGTCCGGGGCGTTGCGGTCCATCATCACCTTGCCGGCGATCAGCCGCAGGTCCAGGCGCTCGGCCTCTTCGAACAGGGCATTCACCGATTCCGGGTGCACGCTGCCGAATACCAATGCGGTGGTGGTGCCGTTGCGCAGCAGTTCCTTGAGGAAGATCTTCGCCACCTGGTCGGCGTGGGCCTTGTCGGCAAACTGCTTTTCGCACGGGAAGGTGTAGGTGTTCAGCCAGTCCAGCAACTGCTCGCCGTAGGAGCCGATCATGCCGGTTTGCGGGAAGTGGATGTGGGTATCGATGAAACCCGGGGTGATCAGTGCGTCCTGGTAGTGCTCGACCGGAAAGTCCGCGGCCAGGGTCGGCAGCAGCTCGCTGGCGTGGCCGACGGCGCTGATGCGGCCATCGTCGACGACCAGCAGGCCGTCTTCGTAGTATTCATGGGATGCCTCCAGGCCCACCTCGGCCGGGTCAGCGATGCTGTGCAGGATGGCGGCACGGTAGGCTTTGCGGGTAACGGTCATAACTCACTCGTCAAAGGGCTTGGCTGCGCCGGGAAGGCGGCAGCAACTGGGCAATGGGGCCGGCATTGGCGGCAGCGTCGTGCTGGCCAAAGCAGGCGTTGTAGGTGGCGATGATTTCGCCGGCAATGGACACCGCGATCTCGATGGGCAGTTTGCCCTTGACCTCGGCCAGGCCCATCGGGCAGCGCATGCGCGCCATCAGCGCGTCGTCGTAGCCCCGCTCGCGCAGCCGGTGCTCGAATTTGACCCGTTTGGTCTTCGAGCCAATCAGGCCGAACCAGGTGAAGTCGTTGCGCTTGAGAATGGCGGCGGTCAGTTCCAGGTCGAGCTGATGGTTGTGGGTCATGACGATGCAGTAGCAACCTGGTGGCAGCTGTGCCACTTCGTCGACCGGCTCTTCACTGACCACCTTGGTCACCCCGTTGGGGATGAATTCGGGGAATTCCTGTTCACGCGAGTCGACCCAGCGCACCCGGCAGGGCAGGGCGGCGAGCAAGGGTACCAGAGCGCGGCCGACATGGCCCGCGCCGAACACGGCGATGTGCGCCTGCACGGCAGCCATGGGTTCGAACAGCAGCACGGTGACGCCGCCGCAGCACTGGCCCAGGCTGGCGCCGAGGCTGAAGCGTTCCAGGTGCGGCGTGGTGCGTTGTGCTTCAAGCATTTGCCGGGCGATGTGCAGGGCCTTGTATTCCAGGTGGCCACCGCCGATGGTGTCGAACAGGCCGCTGGCGCTGACCACCATCTTCGAGCCGGCATTACGCGGGGTCGAGCCGCGTTCCTCGATGATGGTCACCAGTACGCAGGCTTCGCCACGGGCCTGGTGGTCGGCGAGGGCGTTGATCCATTGGTGCATGATGCGACCTCTCTAAAGATCGACACGGCCCCCTTGTAGGAGCGGTCTCGTGTCGCGAATGGGCTGCACCGCAGCCCCGACAATCTATGCAGTAGCCAAGATCTTGGGGCCGCTTCGCGACCCTTTCGCGACACAAGGCCGCTCCTACAGGGCCTTGCGTTGTCAGTGGGTGACGGTTTCCAATTCATGTTCAGACGGTTGCTGCTGGGCCACCGCCTTTCGCATCTGCTCACACCCCCACAACACCCGCTCCGGCGTTGCCGGCGCGTCGATGTTCGGCTGCACGCGGTAATCGGCAAGGCTCGCCACGGCATCCTTGATCGCGCACCAGGCGGCAATGCCGAGCATGAACGGCGGCTCGCCCACGGCCTTGGAGTGGAACACGGTGTCTTCCGGGTTCTTGCGGTTTTCCACCAGCTTCACGCGCAGGTCCAGTGGCATGTCGGCCACTGCCGGAATCTTGTAGCTGGCCGGGCCGTTGGTCATCAGCTTGCCCTTGGCGTTCCACACCAGTTCCTCGGTGGTCAGCCAGCCCATGCCCTGGATGAAACCGCCCTCTACCTGGCCAATGTCGATGGCCGGGTTCAGCGAGTCACCGACATCGTGCAGGATATCGGCGCGCAACATCTTGTATTCACCCGTCAGGGTGTCGACGATCACCTCCACACAGGCAGCGCCGAAGGCGAAGTAGTAGAACGGCCGGCCACGGGCCTGGCTGCGGTCGTAGTAGATCTTCGGCGTGCGATAGAAGCCCGTGCTGGACAGCGACACCTGGGCAAAGTAGGCCTGCTGCACCAGCTGCTCGAAACTGACGATCTGTTCGCGCACCCGCACATGGCCGTTGCGGAACTCGACGTCTTCCTCGGTCACCTGGTAGTGCCGTGCGGCAAACTCGGTCAGGCGCTTCTTGAGGATCTCGGCCGCGTTCTGCGCCGCCTTGCCATTCAGGTCGGCACCGCTCGAGGCGGCCGTGGGCGAGGTGTTGGGCACTTTGTCGGTATTGGTGGCGGTGATCTGGATACGGCTGAAATCCACCTGGAAGATCTGTGCCACCACCTGCGCCACCTTGGTGTTCAGGCCCTGGCCCATTTCGGTGCCGCCATGGTTCAGGTGGATGCTGCCATCGGTGTAGATGTGGATCAGCGCACCGGCCTGGTTGAGGAAGGTGGCGGTGAACGAAATGCCGAATTTGACCGGGGTCAGGGCCAGGCCTTTCTTCAGCACCGGGCTGTTGGCGTTGAAGCGGCGGATCGACTCGCGGCGCTCGGCGTAGTCGCTGCTGGCTTCCAGCTCGGCGGTCATCTCTTCGAGCATGTTGTGCTCGACGGTCTGGTAGTAATGCGTGACGTTGCGTTCGGTCTTGCCGTAGTAGTTGGCCTTGCGCACCGCCAGGGGGTCACGGCCCAGGTGGCGGGCAATGTGGTCCATCACCTGTTCGATGGCAACCATGCCCTGCGGGCCGCCAAAGCCGCGGTACGCCGTGTTGGAGGCAGTGTTGGTCTTGCAGCGGTGACCATGCACGGTGGCATCGCCCAGGTAGTAGGCATTGTCTGAGTGGAACATGGCGCGGTCGACGATCGAGCCAGACAGGTCGGGCGAATAGCCACAGTTGCCGGCCAGGTCCAGATTGATGCCATGCAGGCGCCCATTCTCATCGAAGCCCACGTCGTACTCGACGTAGAACGGGTGGCGCTTGCCGGTCATGGTCATGTCTTCGACCCGCGGCAGGCGCATCT
This sequence comes from Pseudomonas sp. TJI-51, assembly GCF_000190455.2. Classification (NCBI taxonomy): domain Bacteria; kingdom Pseudomonadati; phylum Pseudomonadota; class Gammaproteobacteria; order Pseudomonadales; family Pseudomonadaceae; genus Pseudomonas; species Pseudomonas sp. TJI-51. The sequence goes on along the minus strand of NZ_AEWE02000064.1, from coordinate 33,088 downwards.
TGGTCGGCTGGCCGGTCAGGCGCGCCACCACCGCGCACAGGCAGGCCGGGCTGGCGGCCTGGGTCTCCTTGCCGCCAAAGCCGCCGCCCATGCGGCGCATGTCCAGCACCACCTTGTTCATCGGCACGTCGAGTACTTCGGCGACCAGCTTCTGCACCTCGGTGGGGTTCTGCGTGGAGCAGTAGACGATCATGCCGCCATCTTCGGTAGGCATCACCGAGGAAATCTGCGTTTCCAGGTAGAAGTGCTCTTGGCCACCGATGTGCAGGGTGCCCTGGAGGCGGTGCGGGGCGCTGGCAAGGGCGCTGGCGGAATCGCCGCGCTGGTGGGTGTGGCTGTCGAGCACGAAGTGCCGCTTGCGCAGCGCGTCGACCACGTCCAGCACCGGCTCCAGGTCCTCGTACTCGACGATTGCGGCCATGGCCGCCTTGCGTGCGGTGTCCAGGTCACGTGCAGCCACGGCCAGCACCGGCTGGCCGAAGAACTCGACCTTGTCGATAGCCAGCAGCGGGTCACCCGCCACCACCGGGCCGATGTCCTTCAGGCCAGGGATGTCTTCGTGGGTGATGGCGATGCGCACGCCCTCGAAGGCATAGCACGGCGTGGTGTCGATGCGCAGGATGCGCGCATGGGCACGGTCGGCGGTGCGGGCATAGACGTGCAGCTGGTTGGGGAATTCCAGGCGGTCGTCGATGTACAGCGCCTCGCCGGAGACATGTTTGTCGGCGCTGTCGTGCTTGACGCTGCGGCCAACCCCGGTGGTCAGGTGCTGGCTGAACAGTTCGGCCATCTCGGCCTGGCTCTTGGCTACATGGTGGTTAGACATAAGCGGTCACCCGGGTTTCGATGTGCGGCGATTGCTGTTCGATGAAGTACTTGCGCAGCAGGTTCTGTGCAGTCAGCAGGCGGTATTCCTTGCTGGCGCGGAAGTCGCTGAGCGGGGTGAAGTCTTCGGCCAGGGCCTGGCAGGCACGCTCGATGGCCGCCGCGTTCCAGGGTTTGCCGCGCAGCGCGGCTTCGCAGGCGCGCGCGCGCTTGGGTATCGCTGCCATGCCGCCAAAGGCGATGCGCACACCGCTGACCACCCCGTCCTCGATGCTCAGGTTGAAAGCGCCGCACACGGCGGAGATGTCGTCGTCCAGGCGCTTGGATACCTTGTAGGCACGGAACGCCCAGTCGCGGCTGGCGCGTGGCACGATGATCTTCTCGATGAACTCGCTGTCCTGGCGGGCAGTGATGCGGTAGTCGATGAAGTAATCCTCCAGCGGCATCACCCGTTGACGCTCACCCTGGCGCAGCACCACCTGCGCATCCAGGGCGATCAGCAGGGGTGGCGAGTCGCCAATCGGTGAGGCATTGCCAATGTTGCCACCGAGGGTGCCCTGGTTGCGGATCTGCAGCGAGGCGAAGCGGTGCAGCAGGGCACCGAAGTCGGGGTACTCGTCGTTCAGGGCGCCGTAGCAGTCGGTGAGCGGGGTTGCGGCGCCGATTTCCAGGTGGCTGGCGGTTTTCTCGATGCGTTTGAGTTCGGCGACGTGGCCCACGTAGATCATCACCGGCAGGGTCTTGTGGAACTGGGTGACTTCCAGGGCCAGGTCTGTACCGCCGGCCAGCAGCCGCGCCTCTGGGTGCGAGCTGTACAATTCGGCAAGATCCGCCACGGTCAGTGGCACCAGGCAGCGCTTGTCGCCGCTGTTCAGTTCACCGGTCTGGGTGGGGGCAATGGCCTTCAGGCGGCTGATGGTATGCGCCTGCTGGGCATCGAACTGGTCGCGGCAAGGCTGGCGGCAGCTCTGCTCGGCGGCGTCGAGGATCGGCCGGTAGCCGGTGCAGCGGCACAGGTTGCCGGCCAGGGCCTCCTGGGCCTGGTGCAGGTCGGCGCCGTCGCTGTTCTTTTGCAGGGCAAACAGCGACATCACGAAGCCGGGTGTGCAGAACCCGCATTGCGACCCATGGCAGTCGGCCATGGCTTGCTGCACGCTGTGCAGTTGGCCCTGGTGCTTGAGGCCCTCGACGCTGATCAGCTGCTTGCCATGCAGCGACGAGACGAAGGTCAGGCACGAGTTGAGGCTGCGGTAGCGCAGGTTGTCGTTGCCCTGTGCGTCCTGGGTCAGTTCACCGACCACCACGGTGCAGGCGCCGCAGTCACCGCTGGCGCAGCCTTCCTTGGTGCCGGGTTTGCCCAGGTGCTCGCGCAGGTACTGCAGCACCGTCATGTTAGGGTCCAGGGCGTGCTCACTACGCAGCTCCTGATTGACGAGAAACTGGATCACGGGGATGGCCTCGCAATGGTTTTATTGTTGTTGGGCGGACTCTAAGCAACACCTGTCCAGCAGGTCAATATTTTTCTGACCCAAGGGTCAAGAAATTGCGCATGGTCTCGCCCAACCCTGTTCATTGCCCATATTGCAAGCATAGATCGCGCCGGGCCCGCGGTTGTCTGCTGGGTCAAATAAACCGCCTGCCCCCTCTGCGCGACCAATGGTCAAGTGCGCTACACTTCGCCCCTTGTGCCCAGTTCAATGATTTTGAAGGAAAACCATGACGTTCAAGGCCCCGGACAGCCTCTCCGAGCAGATTGCCGATTACCTGGCCGAACGCATCATCCGCGGCGAGCTGGCGCCCGGCGAGCGCATTCAGGAGCAAAAGGTTACGCAGGCACTCAATGTCAGCCGCGGTTCGGTGCGCGAGGCGTTGCTGATTCTCGAACGCCGCCACTTGGTGGCGATCTTGCCGCGCCGCGGTGCCCATGTCACCGAGCTGGACGAACGCAGCGTGCGCAGCCTGTGCGCGCTGATGGGCGAGTTCTATATCCTGCTGGGCAATGCGGTTGCACAAAAATGGCGCACCGAAGCCGACCTGCGCCCGTTTCTGGAGATTCAGCAGCGGCTGCAGCGCGCCCACGACCGGCTGGACATCAAGGCTTTCGTCGGTGACAGCTTCGCGGTGATGCGCGCCGCCTATCCATTTGCCGATAATCCTTTCTTGCAGGAAACCGTGGAAAACCTGCAGCCGGCCATGAGCCGTGCCTATTATCTGGCGCTGGACCAACGCCAGGCCAACATGATCGATTACCTCGACCTGTTCGCCCGCCTGCTCGAAGCGGTGGTCGCCCGTGACCTGCCGCACATTCGCGAGGTGCTTACCGCTTACTGCCAGCGCAGCTGCGAACTGGTGCTGGCGGCACTGGCCCGAGGCTGACCGATGCGCCTCAAATGCATTCGCCTGGCTGGCTTCAAGTCGTTCGTCGACCCGACCACAGTCAATTTCCCCAGCAACATGGCGGCCGTGGTCGGACCCAACGGCTGCGGCAAATCCAACATCATCGACGCGGTGCGCTGGGTGATGGGCGAGAGCTCGGCGAAGAACCTGCGCGGCGAATCGATGACCGACGTCATCTTCAACGGCTCCAGTGGGCGCAAACCGGTCAGCCAGGCCAGCATCGAGCTAGTCTTCGACAACAGCGAAACCACCCTGGTCGGCGAGTATGCCGCGTACGCCGAAATTTCCATCCGCCGCAAGGTCACCCGCGACGGGCAGAACAGCTACTACCTGAACGGCACCAAGTGCCGCCGGCGCGACATCACCGACATTTTCCTCGGCACCGGGCTGGGGCCGCGCAGCTACTCGATCATCGAACAGGGCATGATCTCCAAGCTGATCGAGGCCAAGCCCGAAGAGTTGCGCAATTTCATCGAGGAAGCCGCCGGCATCTCCAAATACAAGGAGCGCCGCCGCGAAACCGAGAACCGTATCCGCCGCACCCAGGAAAACCTGGCGCGCCTGACCGACCTGCGTGAAGAACTGGAACGCCAGCTCGAGCGCCTGCACCGCCAGGCCCAGGCCGCGGAAAAGTACCGTGAGTACAAGGCGCAGGAACGGCAGCTGAAAGCGCGGCTGTCGGCCTTGCGCTGGCGCGACCTGGACGAGCGGGTACGCCAGCGCGAGTCGGTGATTGGTGATCAGGGCGTGGCCCACGAGGCATTGGTGGCCGAGCAGCGCAACGCCGATGCCAGCATCGAGCGCCTGCGTGACGGCCATCACGAGTTGTCCGAGCGGTTCAACCAGGTGCAGGGCCGTTTCTATTCGGTGGCCGGTGACATTGCCCGGGTCGAGCAGAGTATCCAGCACGGCCAGCAGCGCCTGCGCCAGTTGCAGGACGACTTCAACGAGGCCGAGCGCACCCGTTTGGAAACCGAGTCGCACCTGGGGCATGACCGCACCTTGCTGGCGACCCTGGGCGAAGAGTTGGCCATGCTCGAACCCGAGCAGGAAATGACCCTGGCCGCCGCCGAAGAAGCTGCGGCGGCGCTGGAAGAGGCCGAGCTGGCCATGCACGGCTGGCAAGAGCAGTGGGACAGCTTCAACAGCCGCTCTGCCGAACCGCGCCGCCAGGCCGAAGTGCAGCAGGCGCGCCTGCAGCAGCTGGAAGCCAGCCTGGAGCGCCAGGCCGAGCGCCAGCGCAAGCTGGGCGAAGAGCGCGAGCAACTGGGGAGCGATCCGCAGGACGCCACCCTGCTGGATCTGGCCGAGCAGCTGGCCAGCAGCGAAATGTTGCTGGAAGAACTGCAGCTCTCCGAAGAACAGGTGGTCGAGCGTCTGGAAAGCGCGCGCGGGCAGTTGCAGCAGGCTACCCAGGCCCAGCAGCAGGCACAGGGCGACCTGCAGCGCCTGGGCGGCCGCCTGGCATCCTTGGAAGCGTTGCAGCAGGCAGCCCTGGAGCCGGGGGCGGGCGCCGCAGACTGGCTGCAGGGCCAGGGCCTGGAGCAACAGCCACGCTTGGCTGAAGGCTTGCGGGTAGAACCGGGCTGGGAGCTTGCCGTAGAAACCGTGCTCGGCGCTGACCTGCAGGCCGTGCTGGTGGACGATTTCAACGGCCTCGATTTTGCCGGTTTGGAACAAGGCGAGCTGCGCTTGCTGCAGGCCAGCGATGCCAGCGCGTCGTTGCCCGGCAGCCTGCTGGAAAAGGTCGAAGGCGGTGTCGATCTGGCACCCTGGCTGGGCCAGGTCAAGCCTGTCGAAGACTTGGCCCCGGCGCTGGCGCAGCGCATAGCGCTTGGCGACGGCCAGAGCCTGGTCAGCCGCGATGGCTACTGGGTTGGCCGGCACTTCTTGCGGGTGCGCCGTGGTGGTGAGGCCGAAGGCGGTGTGCTGGCGCGTGGCCAGGAAATCGACCGCCTGGGCCAGGAACAACTGCAGCAGGAAGCGGCGTTGGAACAACTTGAGCAACAGTTGCAAACCCTGCGCGAGCAGCAGCTGGACCTGGAGGAACAGCGCGAGCAACTGCGCCGCCGCAGCCAGGAAGAAAACCGCCTGCACGGTGAACTGAAAGCCAGCCTCTCGGCCAGCCGTGCGCGCGCCGAACAGGTCGAGCTGCGCCGCCGGCGCTTGCAGGAAGAACTGGCCGAACTGGAAGAACAGCGCGCCCTTGAGCACGAACAACTGGGCGAAGCCCGCCTGTTGCTGCAAGAGGCGGTGGAGCTGATGGCCCAGGACACCGAGCAGCGCGAGCAATTGATGGCCCGCCGCGACGCCCTGCGCGAAAGCCTCGACCGGGTGCGCCAGGAGGCCCGCCAGCACAAGGACCACGCCCACCAGCTGGCCGTGCGGCTGGGCTCGCTGCGTGCGCAGCATGACTCCACCCGCCAGGCCCTGGAGCGCCTGGAGCAGCAAGCAGCGAGGCTGACCGAGCGCCAGGAGCAACTGAGCCTGAACCTGGAGGAGGGCGAGGCACCACAGGAGGAGTTGCGCCTGAAGCTCGAAGCGCTGCTGGAACTGCGCATGAGTGTTGACGAGGAAATGCGCCTGGCGCGCCTGCACATGGACGAAGCCGACCGCGAATTGCGCGAGGCCGAGAAGCGTCGCTCACAGGCCGAGCAGCAGGCGCTGTTGTTGCGCGGCCAGCTGGAGCAGTTGCGGTTGGAGTGCCAGGGCCTGGATGTGCGGCGCAAGACCCTGCAGGAGCAGCTGCTGGCCGACGGTTACGACCTGCAAGGGGTGCTCGCCACCCTGGAGGCCGATGCCAGCGAGCAGGGCACCGAACAGGCGCTGGAACAACTCGAGGCGCGTATCCAGCGCCTGGGGGCGATCAACCTCGCCGCCATTGAGGAGTACGAGCAACAATCCGAGCGCAAGCGCTACCTGGATGCCCAGGACGCCGACCTGGTGGAGGCGCTGGAGACCCTGGAAAACGTCATTCGCAAGATCGACAAGGAAACCCGCAACCGCTTCAAGGATACCTTTGATCAGATAAATGCCGGATTACAGGCACTTTTCCCAAAAGTTTTCGGTGGTGGCAGCGCTTATCTGGAACTGACGGGCGAAGATCTACTCGATACAGGGGTGACGATCATGGCGCGACCGCCGGGCAAGAAGAACAGCACCATCCATCTGCTGTCCGGCGGCGAAAAGGCACTGACCGCATTGGCGCTGGTGTTTGCCATCTTCAAGTTGAACCCCGCACCGTTCTGCATGCTCGACGAAGTCGATGCGCCGCTGGACGATGCCAACGTCGGGCGCTACGCGCGCCTGGTCAAGGAAATGAGTGAGAGCGTGCAGTTCATCTACATCACCCATAACAAGATTGCGATGGAGATGGCCGATCAACTGATGGGGGTAACCATGCATGAACCCGGTTGTTCACGTCTTGTTGCAGTTGATGTGGAGGCCGCCATGGCCATGGTCGATGCGTGATGCGCGACGATGCGGGCACTTTCTCCAACGAAATGCCCCCGTCATGTGCGACAGACGGTGTAAAGTTGTCTTTGGTCGTGCTAGCTTAATGTCACTCGTTTATTGCGTGGGTAAAACGCCTGTCAGAACATAGAGTTGGCGCCACGTGTTAAAGGGCTTTGAACCCTTTGTTTTCAAGCATATTTTTATAGAGGCACGGGATTACATGGAAATCGGTCTGCGCGAGTGGCTGATCCTCATCGGCATCATTGTCATTGCCGGTATTCTTTTCGACGGCTGGCGCCGCATGCGCGGCGGCAAAGGCAAGTTGAAATTCCGTCTGGACCGCAGTTATTCCAACCTGCCGGACGAAGAGGGCGGCAGTGCCGAAGTACTCGGCCCGTCGCGGGTACTGGATACCCATAAAGAACCGGAACTGGACGAAAGCGACCTGCCTTCGCTCAGCGCCTCGGCGCGTGACCGCGAGCGCGAGCCAAAGCCGGCCAAGGCCAGCAAGCGTGGCAAGCGCGCCACAGCCGCGGCCGATGTGCAGCAGGGCGACCTGGGCCTGAGCGCCGAGCCGCGCGAGCCCGACCTGTTCACCGACAGCGACGACGACTTCGCCGCCGAAAATACCCGTGGCAACCCGGCGCCCGCTGCCAGCAGCGTCAAGGAGCTGCCACCGGCCGAAGAGGTGCTGGTCATCAGCGTCATTTCCCGCGACGAGGGTGGCTTCAAGGGCCCGGCATTGTTGCAGAACATTCTTGAAAGCGGCCTGCGCTTCGGCGAAATGGACATCTTCCACCGCCACGAAAGCATGGCCGGCCACGGCGAAGTGCTGTTCTCCATGGCCAATGCGGTCAAGCCTGGTGTGTTCGACCTGGACGACATCGACCATTTCAGCACCCGTGCGGTGAGCTTCTTCCTCGGCCTGCCTGGCCCACGTCATCCGAAGCAGGCCTTTGACGTGATGGTGGCGGCCGCGCGCAAGCTGGCCCATGAACTGAATGGTGAGCTCAAGGACGACCAGCGCAGCGTGCTGACCGCCCAGACCATCGAGCACTATCGCCAGCGCATCGTCGAGTTCGAGCGCCGTGCGCTGACCCAGAAGCGCTGACAGATCCAACGAAAGAGCAGCCTGAGGGCGTGCTGGCCGGTTCGGGTGTTGTTACCTGTTCCGGCCTTGTCGCCTGCAAGCCAGCTCCCACAAGGGCCTGTGGGAGCTGGCTTGCCGGCGACAGGGCCAGGGCAGGCAATGGCTACTCCAGACCGCAGCCGCCGCCCCAGGCTGCTCTTTTGCTTTGCAAGAGAAGACAAACCCCATGACCGCCGAAACCCGTATCCACGAACTGCGTGCCGAACTCGACCAGCACAACTACCGCTACTACGTGCTCGACGAGCCCAGTGTGCCCGACGCCGAATACGACCGCCTGTTCAACGAGCTCAAGGCGTTGGAAGCCGAACACCCGCACCTGGTTACCCCCGACTCGCCCACCCAGCGCGTCGGCGGTGCGGCCCTGTCGGCCTTTAGCCAGGTGCGCCATGAAGTGCCCATGCTCAGCCTGGGCAACGCCTTCGAGGAGGCCGACCTGCGTGAGTTCGGCCGCCGCGTGGTGGACGGCCTCGATCAGCCGGGCGCGGTTGACTACAGCTGCGAACCCAAGCTCGATGGCCTGGCCGTTAGCCTGTTGTACCGCGACGGCCTGCTGGTGCAGGGTGCCACGCGCGGCGACGGCACCACTGGCGAAGATATCAGCGCCAACGTACGCACCGTGCGCAACATCCCGCTGAAGTTGCACGGCGAGGGCTGGCCCGCGGTGCTGGAAGTGCGTGGCGAGGTCTACATGAGCAAGGCCGGCTTCGACCGCCTCAATGCAGCCCAGGCCGAAGCCGGCGGCAAGACCTTCGCCAACCCGCGCAACGCGGCTGCCGGTAGCCTGCGCCAGCTCGATTCGAAAATCACGGCCAGCCGCCCGCTGGAGTTCTGCTGCTACGGCGTCGGTCAGCTGTCTGCCAGCATCGGCGACAGCCATATCGGCATCCTTGAACAGCTCAAGGCATGGGGCCTGCCGATCAGCCGCGAGCTCAAGCATGCGGCAGGGATCGAAGAGTGCCTGGATTACTACCGCGACATCGGTGAGCGGCGCAACAGCCTGCCGTATGAAATCGATGGTGTGGTGTTCAAGGTCAACAGCCTGGCCGCCCAGCGTGAACTGGGCTTCCGCGCCCGTGAACCGCGCTGGGCAATCGCCCACAAGTTCCCGGCCATGGAAGAGCTGACCGAGGTGCTGGACGTCGAGTTCCAGGTCGGCCGTACCGGCGCGGTCACCCCGGTGGCGCGCCTGAAACCGGTCAAGGTGGCGGGCGTGACCGTGTCCAACGCCACCCTGCACAACATGGACGAAATCGCCCGCCTGGGCCTGCGCATTGGCGACACGGTGATCATCCGCCGGGCCGGCGACGTGATCCCGCAGGTGATGCAGGTGGTGCTGGAGCGTCGCCCGGACGATGCCCGCCCGGTTGCCGTGCCAAGCGAGTGCCCGGTGTGTGGCTCGCAAGTCGAGCGCACCCAGCTGGTCAAGCGCAGCAAGGGCAAGGAGACCACCAGCGAAGGGGCGGTGTACCGCTGTGTCGGCCGCCTGGCCTGTGGTGCGCAGCTCAAGCAGGCGATCATTCACTATGTGTCGCGTCGCGCCATGGACATCGACGGGCTTGGCGAAAAAAGCGTCGAGCAGTTGGTGGACGAAGGCCTGATCGGCTCGCCGGCTGACCTGTACAAGCTGCAGTTCGAGCAGGTGGTCGGCCTGGAAGGCTTCGCCGAGGTGTCCACCCGCAAACTGCTGGATGCCATCGAAGCCAGCAAGCGGCCGAGCCTGGCGCGTTTCATCTATGCGCTGGGCATACCGGATGTGGGTGAGGAGACGGCCAAGGTGCTGGCCCGTTCGCTGGGCAGCCTGGCGCGCGTGCAGCAGGCCTTGCCGCAGGTGCTGACGTATCTGCCGGACATTGGCCTTGAGGTCGCCTACGAGATTCACAACTTCTTCGAAGATGAGCACAACCAGAAGGTTATCCAGCAGTTGCTCGACAGCGGCATGCACCTGCAGGACGAAGGCGAGTTGGCCGCCGAATTCGCGGCCAGCACCAGCTTGGCCGGCATGATCGCCAAGCTCGACATCGCTTCGGTAGGCCCAACCGGTGCCGAGAAACTGGTAGCCAAGCTCGACAGCCTGGACAAGATCATCGCTGCCGACGGCATCGACCTGCGCCAGGCATTGGCGGCCAAGCAGGCGGACGCGGTGCGTGAATTCTTCAAGGATGAGGCCAACCAGCAACTGGCGCGCGCGATCGAAGCGCAGTTGCTGGCGTTCGGCATGCACTGGACCAGCGAGAAGAAAGTCGCCGAGGGTTTGCCGCTGGCCGGCCAGACCTGGGTGCTGACCGGTACCCTGGAGCGCATGAGCCGGGATGTGGCCAAGGACAAGCTGGAAAGCCTTGGCGCCAAGGTGGCCGGTTCGGTGTCTGGCAGGACCCAGTGCGTGGTCGCAGGGCCGGGGGCTGGATCGAAGCTGGCCAAGGCCAGCGAGCTGGGCGTGAAGGTGCTGGACGAGGAGGCCTTCGTCGCGTTCCTGGCTGGGCAGGGCATCACTATTTAAGTCCCTGCGCGCGCCACTTGTGGGAGCGGGCATGCCCGCGAACACCGGCAAAGCCGGTGCCATCCATCGCGTAGCTTGCTTCGCGGGCACGCCCGCTCCCACAGGCCTCGCGCCAGTCTTGCCTGCAGCGCCACCCCAACCCAGACAAGTCATTGAGAAATGATGACTTTTTCTGCTCCCAGAGGTTGTATCTGCCCCCAAGACCGGTACAATGGCGCCACTCGCTGCTCAGCGAGGCATGTAGTGGTGGCCCCATCGGTCCCCCCGCATTGATTACCCGTTAACCTGGTCAGGCCCGGAAGGGAGCAGCCATAGCGGGAACATCGAGTGCCGGGGTGTGGCTGGGGGGGCCGCCTCCATTTCCGGGGTCGGAAAACCTCAATCTGCTGCGAACGCCTTCTTTCTGTCCTGCTTCTCGCCCAATGCTCCCACCGCCGACAGCTTCATCAGTCGCTGGAATTTAGGGCAGGCCAGATGATCCTCCTCAGGGCACTGCGCCGCATGTCGCAAGCCTTTGCTCATCGCCTGTAGGCGCCTGATCCGTGCATCCAGTTCATCGGCTTTGAGTAGCAGCTTCTGCCGGTCGACCTGCAGATTCACCAGCATCGCTCCCATCTCATCCAGCGAAAACCCCGCAGCCTGGCCCAAGGCGATCAGCGCCAAGCGGTCGGTCACATCGGCTGCGAACTGGCGCCGCTGGCCGTGTGCAGCGAGCGATTTGAGCAGCCCTTTCTTCTCGTAGTAACGCAGTGTCGAGGCGGGTACGCCCGTGCGTTTGGCAACGTCGGCTATGTCCATTTTGGGTCCTTGACTTAAAGCTGGCTTCAACTTCTATGCTGCGTGGCGTGGTGATGACAGTCAATCTATGGGGGATTTTTCAATGACGTTGACTGCGATGTTTTCAGCGGCCTTGCCGATTGGTATCGGTGCTACGGTAGTGATGGACATGTGGGGCCTGTTGCTGAGGCGCTTTGGCGTTGCCACCTTGAGTTTCGCCATGGTCGGGCGTTGGGCGGGGCATCTGCTGAATGGGCGGGTGCGGCATCAGGCGATTGCCAGGGCTGAGCCGGTGCGGCATGAGCAGGTGTTGGGGTGGGGGATTCATTACGCCGTCGGCGTGCTGTTCGCGATATTGCTGATTGGGTTTGTGGGGGAACGATGGTTGATGGCGCCTACCTTGCTGCCCGCGGTAGCGCTCGGCGTGGGCACGGCCGTTGCGCCGTTGTGTCTCATGCAGCCGTTGTTGGGGGCAGGGTTCTTTGCGTCGAGGACACCGGCGCCTGCGCGTAACTGCGTGAAGAGCCTGGCTACGCATTTTGTGTTTGGTGTGGGGTTGTTCCTGAGTGCGGGGCTGCGGGCCTCGGTGTGAGGACAGGCCAGGCGGTCAGAGCGAGCGCAGGATGAAAATGCCGGCAATCAGCATGAGCGCTGTAGAGAGGGCGCCAAGGTAAAACAGCAGCACGCCTGTCCAGGGGGAGGATGTTCTGAGCTTGCGCATTTCCTCGGCGAATGCCTCCGCTTCACTTCGTGCGTTTTCAGTGTGACTTGGGGGAGTGAAGCGCATTAGCGACTCCTTGTTACTGGATCGATCTAAAACTCACAGCTTGCTGGCCAGCGCCATGATGCCAACGATGGTCGTTACAACCGCTGAGCCAGTTGCTATGGGATGCCAAAGTGCTTCTTGTCTGAGCTTACGCGCTTCTGCCACGAATTTCTGCGTCTCGGCGCCTAGCTTGCGGCCTTCATTTTGTAACTTCTCAAGTTCGAGGTGTTCGCGGTCAGCCTGAAGCAAGCATGTTGTAGTCCATGGCACAGGCACCACGCGAGCTCGAATCGGTCGCAATACCCTGTGGGAGCGGGCGTGCCCGCGAAACAGGCGACGCGGTATAGGCACCCGCTTCGCCGTAGATCGCCGGCAAGCCAGCGACCACAGGGAGCGTGCTGGCTTGCTGCCTCTGTACATCACCAGCGCTTCTGTTTCACGGGCGAGCGACAGACGGGTTGTCGCTACGGCCCATCCCTGCGTATCGCTGCAGGATCCGCTCGATTTCCCCCGTCTGTTTCAGGCGCACCAAGGCCCGCAGCAGCCCTTGTGTGGGTATCGCCGGGTCGTTGCGCACCATGCACCCCAGGTCCTGCTCCTCCAGTACTGCCAGCACTTGCAGCTGCCGAGCTGCCGGCTGCCCCTGGTTGAACCACTGCAGCGACAACTCGTTGCTCACTGCATGGCGATAGCGGTGGGCTTGCAGTTTCTGCAGGACCAGCAGCTGGCTGCGGCTGTCTTCGCGACTCAGCCGGCCTTGGTCCAGCAGGGGTTGCAAGGTTGGATAGGTGTACCCCAGCACTGTACCGATGGCCTGGGGCGGCAGTTGCTCTGCTGCGACCGGGTTGCTGTCGCCAAGGCGCCCCACCAGCACGTCGCGCTGGTGAAACAGCGGGATGCTCCAGACAAAGTCCCCCGGGCGGTCATTGAACCATTGCGTGCTGACGTAGCAGCGCACATCAATGTCACCGCTGTTCATGGCCTCCTGCAAGCGCAGCCTGGCCATCACGTGATACTGCGGGCGGACCCCTGCTTCCCGGGCCAGCGCCTGTACAAGGTCATAGACCAGGCCCTCGACCGGCTGGTCATCTTCAATCCGCACCAGCGGCATGCTCCAGCTTTCAGCCACGGAAAAACGCAGCACCGGCTGTTCTGCCACGCTCTGGGTAGCCCAGACCAACAGCAAGGCCAGCAGTTTTCGCAAAAGCATCTCCTCCCTGGACAACAGGCGCCCGATTCATAGCTTAGACGAGCTGCGCAGGGTGCAATTTTGCCCCCGCTCCGCTAGCATTAGCGATCTTCCGCTCGATCAGGCTACGATGGTTTTTCGATGAGTTATCAGGTTCTTGCACGTAAATGGCGTCCGCGCTCGTTCCGCGAAATGGTCGGCCAGACCCATGTGCTCAAGGCCTTGATCAATGCCTTGGACAACCAGCGCCTGCACCATGCCTACCTGTTCACCGGTACTCGTGGCGTGGGCAAGACTACCATTGCCCGTATCATCGCCAAATGCCTGAACTGCGAGACGGGCATCACCTCCACGCCCTGCGGCACCTGTTCGGTGTGCCGGGAGATCGACGAGGGCCGCTTCGTCGACCTGATCGAAATCGACGCCGCCAGCCGTACCAAGGTCGAAGACACCCGCGAACTGCTCGATAACGTGCAGTACGCGCCCAGCCGTGGGCGCTTCAAGGTCTACCTGATCGACGAAGTGCACATGCTCTCGACGCACTCGTTCAATGCCTTGCTCAAGACACTGGAAGAGCCGCCGCCGTACGTCAAGTTCATCCTGGCCACCACCGACCCGCAGAAGCTGCCGGCCACCATCCTGTCGCGTTGCCTGCAGTTCTCGCTGAAGAACATGAGCCCAGAGCGGGTGGTCGAGCACCTCAGCCATGTGCTGGCTGCGGAGAACGTCCCGTTCGAGGCAGATGCCCTGTGGCTGTTGGGCCGCGCCGCCGACGGTTCCATGCGTGACGCCATGAGCCTGACCGACCAGGCCATCGCATTCGGCGAAGGCAAGGTGCTGGCCGCCGATGTGCGGGCCATGCTCGGCAGCCTCGACCACGGGCAGGTCTATGGGGTGCTGCAGGCGCTGCTCGAGGGCGATGCCCGGGCCCTGCTGGAGGCCGTGCGCAACCTGGCCGAGCAAGGGCCGGACTGGGCTGGCGTGCTGGCGGAAATGCTCAACGTGCTGCACCGTGTAGCCATCGCCCAAGCGCTGCCCGAGGCAGTGGACAACGGCCAGGGCGACCGTGACCGGGTGCTGGCGCTGGCCCAGGCATTACCGGCCGAGGATGTGCAGTTCTATTACCAGATGGGCCTGATCGGTCGGCGTGACCTGCCGCTGGCGCCGGACCCGCGTGGTGGCTTCGAGATGGTCTTGTTGCGAATGCTCGCCTTCCGCCCGGCCGACACCGACGATGCGCCGAAACCGGTGCTAAAGCCAGTGGGGATCAGCCAGGCCACAGCTGATCCTGCCAACCCGGTGGCAGCCCCTGCGCCTGCCGTGCCGCCGCCCGCCGCCGAGCCTGCGCCCGCGCCGCTGGTAGTGCCGCCGCCAGCCACGGTGGACCATGAGCCCGAGCTGCCCGCAGACGCCGAGCTGAGGGCCGAAGTCGAGGCCATTTCGGTGCCTGAGCCCGTCGCCGAGGTGGTCGACCTGCCGTGGGAGGACCCAGCCCCGACCAGCGCGCCTGTGGCGCCGCAGACGCCAGTCGCAGAGCCTGCGTCAGCCCCGCGGCCGACCCCGCAGGCGGCGCCTACGGCCGCGCCTGCCGTGCATGACGAGCCGCCTTTCGACCCGTCTGCCTACGCCGCCGTTGGCATGGACCGGGACGACGAGCCGCCGCTGGACGAAGACTACTACGGCGGCGAAAGCGATCCGGTTGGCTTCAGCTACTTCGACGAGTTAGCCGAACACGTTCAGGAAGAAGCCCCTGCGCCCGCGCCTGCTCCGTTGCCAGCCGCCAAGCCGGCCACCGGTCTGGCCCTGCAATGGCTGGAATTATTCCCACAGTTGCCTGTCTCGGGTATGACAGGCAACATCGCAGCAAACTGTACGCTGATTGCCGCCGATGGCGACGACTGGCTGCTGCACCTGGACCCAGGCCAGGGTGCGCTGTTCAACACGACCCAGCAGCGGCGCCTGAACGAGGCGCTCAACCAGCATCTGGGGCGCACGCTGAACCTGCGCATCGAACTGGTCCTGCCCGAGCAGGAAACCCCGGCCCAGGCCGCCGCGCGCAAGCGGGCCGAGCGTCAGCAGGGCGCCGTCGCCTCGATCGAGCAGGATCCATTGATCCAGCAGATGATCAAGTTGTTCGGTGCCAAGGTGCGGCAGGATACTATTGAGCCTGTAGAAGCCCTGGCCAACCAGGGCCAGTAACGGATAACCCTGCGGCCGGCCCGGCGCCGGGCCGCATCAAATGACCCAATCGAGGTATACCCCCATGATGAAAGGTGGCATGGCCGGCCTGATGAAGCAGGCCCAGCAGATGCAGGAAAAAATGCAGAAAATGCAGGAAGAGCTGGCCAACGCCGAAGTCACCGGCCAGTCTGGTGGCGGCCTGGTGAGCGTGGTGATGACCGGTCGTCACGACGTCAAGCGCGTCAGCATCGACCAGAGCCTGATGTCGACCGATGAAGATGACAAGGAAGTGCTGGAAGACCTGATCGCCGCTGCGTTGAACGATGCAGTGCGCAAGGTGGAGCAGAGCAGCCAGGAAAAAATGGGCGGCATGACCGCCGGCATGCAGCTGCCGCCGGGCTTCAAAATGCCGTTCTAAGGCATGCGCCCTCGAAAACCGCCGCTGACACCAGCGGCGGTTTTTTTTTGTGCGTACTCGCAGCCGCCGCGGTCATTATTCTTGACCCGGCGCGCTCCCACCCGGAGGCTGATTTGACGCCACTGTCCCCGCTGGGTATAAACCGCCCCTTATTGAATTGTCAGGCCTTCCCCATGAGCTTCAGCCCCCTTATCCGCCAATTGATCGACGGCCTGCGCATCTTGCCAGGTGTAGGCCAGAAAACCGCCCAGCGCATGGCCCTGCAACTGCTCGAGCGTGACCGTAGCGGGGGGCTGCGCCTGGCCCAGGCTTTGACCCAGGCCATGGAAGGGGTAGGGCATTGCCGGCAGTGCCGCACCTTGACCGAGCAGGACCTGTGCCCACAGTGTGCTGACCCGCGGCGTGACGACACCCAGCTGTGTGTGGTCGAGGGGCCGACCGATGTGTATGCGGTCGAGCAGGCCGGCTACCGCGGCCGTTACTTCGTGCTCAAAGGCCACCTGTCGCCACTGGACGGCCTGGGGCCGGAGGCCATCGGCATTCCGCAACTGATGGCGCGGATCGAAGAGCAGGGTACCTTCACCGAGGTGATCCTGGCGACCAACCCGACCGTGGAAGGCGAGGCGACGGCGCATTACATCGCGCAGCTGCTCAATGAAAAAGGCCTGGTGGCCTCGCGCATCGCCCATGGTGTACCCCTGGGCGGGGAGCTCGAACTGGTGGATGGCGGAACACTGGCCCATGCCTTTGCCGGGCGGCGGCCGATTTCGCTCTGAAGCTGCAAGCTGCAAGCTGCAAGCTGCAAGCTACAAGCTGCAAGCTACAAGCTACAAGCTAAAGCAGATCGGCTTCTGCTTGTAGCTTGCGACTTGCGACTTGCGACTTGCGACTTGCGCTGCTTGCGACTTGCAACTCAATACTCGCTGAGGGAAAACTCGGTCAGGCAGAAGGTCGGCACCCCGGCCGCCTGCAGCCGGCGCGAACCGTCCAGTTCGGGTAGGTCGATGATCGCGGCGGCCTCGAACACCTGCGCACCGGTGCGGCGCACCAGGTTGGCCGCTGCCAGCAAGGTCCCGCCCGTGGCGATCAAGTCATCGAAAATCAACACCGAATCGCCTTCGCACAGGCTGTCGGCGTGCACCTCCAGAAAGGCCTCGCCGTACTCGGTCTGGTAACCCTCGCTCAGCACGTCGGCTGGCAGCTTGCCTTGCTTGCGGAACAGGATCAGTGGCTTGTTCAACTGGTGGGCGATGATCGAACCAATCAGGAAACCCCGCGCGTCCATGGCGCCAATGTGGCTGAACTCAGCCTCGACATAGCGCTCGATGAACTGGTCGGCCACATAGCGCAGCCCGCGCGGCGACTGGAACAGCGGGGTGATGTCACGGAAGATCACGCCGGGCTTGGGGAAGTCCACCACTGGGCGGATCAGGGCTTTGAGGTCGAAGGCGTCGCTGTGCATTGTTGCGGGTATCCTGGGAAAACGAATGCCCAAGTATACCCGCTAAATACCGGCATCAGGCCTCCATTGCACCACCGGCCAGCGCACACAGCTGGATCGGGTCGAGGATGTGCACTTCCTTGCCTTCGGCGCGCAGCAGGCCGTTCTGCTGGAAGCGGGTGAACACCCGTGACACGGTTTCCACTGCCAGGCCCAGGTAGTTGCCGATTTCGTTGCGCGACATGCTCAGGCGGAACTGGTTGGCCGAATAGCCGCGGGCGCGGAAGCGCGCCGACAGGTTCACCAGGAACGTGGCAATGCGCTCGTCGGCGGTTTTTTTCGACAGCAGCAGCATCATTTGCTGGTCATCGCGGATTTCACGGCTCATTACCCGCATCAGCTGGCGGCGCAGCTGCGGGAGCTGGACCGACAGTTCGTCGAGGCGCTCGAAGGGGATTTCGCACACCGAGGTGGTTTCCTGAGCTTGCGCCGACACCGGGTAGGCTTCGGTGTCCATGCCCGACAGGCCGACCAGTTCGCTGGGCAGGTGGAAACCGGTGATCTGTTCTTCGCCGCTGTCGCTGAGGCTGAAGGTTTTCAGGGCGCCGGAACGTACCGCGTAGACCGAGCCAAAATTGTCACCCTGGCGGAACAGAAACTCGCCTTTTTTCAGCGGACGCCCGCGTTTGACGATTTCATCCAGTGCATCCATGTCTTCCAGGTTGAGTGAAAGAGGCAGGCACAGGGGGGCCAGGCTGCAATCCTTGCAATGGGCCTGGTTGTGAGGGCGCAGTTTGACTGGCTCGGACATTTGGATCGATCCTTGTGGGAAAGCACACATAAGTCGTAAGGGTAACCTACGACACAGGGTGTAGGCCAGTGTGCGCATCAATGCTGCGCGCTGGCAAAACCCCGGCAGATGCCCTGCCGGGACTCCTCGTTCGCCCATAGTGTGCCCGGCAAGGTGGGGTGTCCATGCGGTTGAACGTCTCGCTTTTCAGATAACCCGGGAGAAGCGCTGGCGGTTCTGCATCGCCAGGTAGGCATCGAACACCATGCATACCGAACGCGCCAGCAAGCGCCCGGCCGGGAGAATGCGGATGCCCTTGTCGTCCAGGCTGATCAGGCCGTCGCGCTGCAGGGTCAGCAGTTCTGGCCAGAGGTGGTCGAAGTAACCGCGGAAATCGATGGTGAACGCTTGCTCGATGGGTTCGTAAACCAGCTGGAAATGGCAGATCAGTTGCTGGATGACCGCCCGGCGGATGCGGTCGTCATGGTTGCACAGCAGGCCGCGCTGGGTCGCCAGCTGGGCGTTGGTCAGGCTGTCCTGGTAGGTGTTGAGGTCACTGCTGTTCTGGCAGTACAAGTCGCCGATCTGGCTGATGGCCGACACGCCCAGGCCGATGAGGTCGCAGTGCCCGTGGGTGGTATAGCCCTGGAAATTGCGCTGCAGGGTGCCTTCTTCCTGGGCGATGGCCAGCTCGTCGTCGGGCAGGGCGAAATGGTCCATGCCGATATAGCGGTAGCCAGCGGCGGTCAACTGCTCGATGGTGGCGTGCAGCATCTCCAGCTTGGCGGCCGCGCTGGGCAGGTCGCTGCTGTCGATACGCCGTTGCGGCATGAAGCGTTCGGGCAGGTGGGCGTAGTTGAACACCGACAAGCGGTCGGGCTGCAGGCGGATCACCTCTTCGACGGTGCGGGCGAAGCCTTGCGGGGTTTGTTTGGGCAGGCCGTAGATCAGGTCGAGGTTGATCGAGCGGAATTGCAAGGTGCGCGCCGCCTCGATCAGGGTGCGGGTCTGCTCCAGGCTTTGCAGGCGGTTGATCGCGCGCTGCACGGCGGGGTCGAGGTCTTGCACGCCGAGGCTGACGCGGTTGAAACCCAGTTCACGCAGCAGGCCCATGGTCGACCAGTCGGCTTCGCGCGGGTCGATCTCGATGCCGTAGTCGCCGGAGTCATCGTCCAGCAAGTGGAAGTGCTGGCGCAGGGTAGTCATCAGTTGGCGCAGTTCCACATGGCTGAGGAAGGTCGGGGTGCCGCCGCCGAAATGCAGCTGTTCCACTCGCTGTTTCGGTGCCAGGTGGCAGGCGATCAGCTGAATCTCCTGCTCCAGGCGCTGCAGGTACGGCGCGGCGCGGGCGCGGTCCTTGGTGATGACTTTGTTGCAGGCGCAGTAGTAGCAGATGTTGGCGCAGAACGGCACATGCACATACAGCGACAGCGGGCGTACCGCCCGGCGGCTTTCGCGCAGGGCGTGGAGCAGGTCGAAGGAACCCACCTCGCTGTGCAGTTGCACGGCGGTCGGGTAGGAGGTGTAGCGTGGCCCGGCAAGATCGTAGCGGCGGATCAGGTCGGTATCCCAACGAATGTCGTCGAGCATGTGGGCGGTCCCCGGAAAGAGCAGCAGTGAACCGGAGTCTATGGGCGTCTGTAGGAATCTGTGTTGATTTGTATCAAGCGGCAAGCGGCAAGCGGCAAGCGGCAAGCGGCAAGCAGCAAGCAGCAAGTGGAAAGTCGAAAGTCGAAAGTCGAAAGCAGATCTGCTTTTTCTTGTAGCTTGTAGCTTGTAGCTTGTAGCCCTCAATGCCCCATCAGCCAATGCTGGTGCGGCCCGGGCATGGTCCAGATACCAAACAGCATCACCAGCACCCCGCCAGCCACCCGCACACTGCGCCGTTTCAACAAAGTGTTTACCCGCTCTGCCGCCAATCCGGTCGCCAGCAGCACCGGCCAGGTGCCCACCCCGAACGCCAGCATCAACGCCGCGCTGTAGCCGGCATGGCCCTGGCTGGCCGCCCATAACAACGTGCTGTACACCAACCCGCATGGCAACCACCCCCACAAGGCCCCCAGCAGCAACGCACGGGGCAGGCTGGACACCGGCAGCAAGCGTGACGCCAGCGGCTGGATATGCCGCCACACGCCGCGGCCTAGCACCTCGATACGCGTCAGCCCGCTCCACCAGCCGGCCAGGTACAGGCCCATGGCAATCAACAGCAAGGCGGCCAGGACCCGCAGGGCCAGGGCGGCCGGGCTGCTGGCCACGGCCCAGCCGGCCAGGCCCAGCAGCAACCCGGCGCAGGCATAGCTGAAGATGCGCCCCAGGTTGTACGCCAGCAGCAGGCGCAGGCGCCTGCCGCGTTGTTCAGGGGGGATGGCCAAAGTCAGCGCACCCATCAGGCCGCCGCACATGCCCAGGCAGTGGCCGCCGCCGAGCAAGCCGAGCACCAGCGCCGAGCCCAGCAGGGGAAGCAGGTCAGACACGGGGTGGCAAGTCCTTGTCGGCGCTGCCCGGCGTGTCGTCGGGTTTGACCGCCGCCTGGTGACGAGGGTCCTGGTCGTCGAACAGAATGCTGTGCGCCGGGCCGTCGAGGTCGTCGTACTGGCCGCTGTCCACGGCCCAGAAGAAGATGTACACGGCCACGCCGACCAGCAGCAGGGCTGCGGGGATCATGACATAGAGGGCGGGCATGGCGTACTCCTGGCGGGTTGCGCGGCATCCATCGCGGGCAGCCCCGCACTGACTGGCGCGCGGGTCAGGCGCAGGGCATTGAGCACCACGATCAGTGAGCTCACCGACATGCCGACAGCAGCCCACACCGGGGTGACCCAGCCGAGGGCGGCGAACGGCAACATCAGGCCATTATACAGGGTTGCCCACAGCAGGTTCTCGAGGATGTTGCGGCGGGTGCGGCGCGCCAGTTCCAGCGCCTGCACCAGCGCGCTCAGGCGGTTGGACAGCAGCACCGCGTCGGCGCAGGTCTTGGCCAGGTCGGTGGCGCTGCCCATGGCGATGCTGATGTCGGCGGCGGCCAGCACCGGCACATCGTTGACCCCGTCGCCCAGCATCAGCACCTTGCGCCCTTCGGCCTGCAAGGCTTTGAGGCGGTCCAGTTTGTCGTCCGGGCGCAGGCCGCCAATGGCGTGGTCGATGCCCAGTTGCGCGGCGACTTCCGCGACCATCGGCGAACTGTCGCCAGACAGCAGCAGGGTGCGCCAGCCCCGCGCTTTGCAGGCAGCCAGCAGGGCCGGTGCATCATCGCGCAAGCGGTCGTCCAGGCCGAACCAGGCCAATGGCCCCTGGCGGGCGCCCCGCAGCAGCCANNCCCCCCCCCAGCCACTGGCCGCGAGGCTCGGGCACCGCAGGTACTTGCGCGCCGCTCAAGGCGCAGACGAAGCTGGCCTGGCCAATGCGCAGGCGCTGGCCATCGACCAGCCCTTCCAGGCCCAGGCCGGGTACACTCTGCACCTCTTCAGCAGCTGTGGCCGCGCGCCCGAACGCGCGGGCGATGGGGTGCTCCGAGCGGTTCTCCAATGCCGCCGCCAGCGCCAGGCAACGGTCCGCGGGGTGGCTGCCGAGTGGGCGAATGCTGCGCAAGGTCAGCCTGCCTTCGGTCAGCGTGCCGGTCTTGTCAAAAATCACCGTATCGATCTGGTTCAGGCCTTCCAGCACATGGCCACGGGTCACCAGCAGGCCAAGCTTATGCAGGGTGCCGGTGGCTGCAGTGAGTGCGGTGGGGGTGGCCAGCGACAGCGCACAAGGGCACGTCGCCACCAGCATGGCCAGCACGATCCAGAACGCCCGGGCCGGCTCCAGGTACCACCACCACAGGCCGATGGCCACTGCGGCCAGCAGCGAGAACAGCAGGAACCCCTGCGAGGCGCGGTCGGCAATTTCTGCCAGGCGTGGTTTTTCCGTCTGCGCGCGCTCCAGCAGGCGGACGATAGCCGACAGCCGCGAGTCGTGGCCCAAGGCCTGGACTTCTATATTCAGCGTGCTTTCCACGTTCAAGGTGCCGCCGGTGACCCGGTCCCCCACCCGCCGCGGCTGTGGCAAGTATTCACCGGTGAGCAGCGATTCGTCGACGCTGGAGCGGCCTTCGACGACGCGCCCGTCGGCGGGAATCACCGCGCCGGGCAGCACCTGTACGGTGTCGCCGCATTGCAGTTCACTGAGCAGAATGCGCCCGCTGCGGCCTTGGCTGTCCAGGCGCAGGCACGAAGCCGGCAGCAAGTTCACCAGTTGCGCCGTGGCCGCTGCGGTGCGCTCGCGGGCGCGGCGTTCCAGGTAGCGGCCGGTCAACAGGAACAGGGCGAACATGCCCACGGTGTCGAAATACAGCTCGCCGCTGCCGGTGATGGCTGTCCAGATGCCGGCACCGAAGGCCAGGCCAATGGCCAGTGACACCGAAACATCCATGGTCAGGTGGCGGGTGCGCAAGTCGCGGGCGGCGCCCTTGAAGAACGGTGCGCAGCTGTAGAACACGATGGGGATCGTCAGGAACAGCGCCACCCAACGCAGGATGGTGTGCAGCTCGGGCGACAGGTCGATGTTGAATTCCGGCCAGGTGGCCATGGTCGCCATCATTGCCTGGAACCACAACAACCCGGCAACGCCCAGGCGCCGCAGGGCACTGCGGTTTTCCCGGGCCAACTGCTCGGCGGCCTGGTCGGGTTGGTAGGGGTGAGCGGCGTAACCGATCTGGCGCAGTTCGGCCAGCAGGCGCGACAGTGGCAGCTGCGAGGCATCCCAGGCAACCAGCAGGCGGTGGTTGGACAGGTTAAGGCGCGCCTCGGCGACGCCGGGCAGGTTGCGCAGGTGTTTTTCGATCAGCCAGCCACACGCTGCACAGCTGATACCTTCGATCAGCAAGGTGGCCTCGGCCAGGTCGCCCAGGTGGTGGACGAAGGTTTGCTGCACGTCACTGCGGTCGTACAGGGCCAGTTCGTCCTGCAACTGCCTGGGCAACGCTTCGGGGTTGGTGCTGTTGTCGCTGCGGTGCTGGTAGTAGTGTTCCAGGCCGCCGGCCACGATCGCCTCGGCCACTGCCTGGCAGCCGGGGCAGCAGAACTCGCGGGGCTCGCCGAGCACCACAGCGGTGAAGCGGCTGCCGGCCGGAACGGGCAGGGCGCAGTGGTAGCAGGGAATGGGTTGGGTCATCACATCATTGCCTTACACATAGCGGCCGGTTGGCGCGCTTCCCTGTAGGAGCGGCCTTGTGTCGCGAAAGGGGCGCGAAGCGGCCCCACGATCTTAGCTTCGCAGCATAGGTTGCAGGGGCTGCTGCGCAGCCCTTTCGCGACACAAGGCCGCTCCTACAGGTGCTCGGCGCCTTGGATGGCTTCATCACCAAGCTGCAAGGTCACGCCATGCTCGACCTTCTCCTCCTCGAACAGCCGCCACACCTGGCCACCTTCACTGCCCAGCAGCTCAACGAAACGCCGCCCGTCAACCTTGTCTTGCAGTTGCCCCACGTAACGCCCGGCCTCGACCTGGCTCAGCAGCACCTTGCGATCCTTTTCCGGCTGGGTGGGCGATATCAGGTTCAGTTCCAGGTTCTGCGGGTTGCTGTTGCCGGCCAGGCGCAGGTCCACTTCGCCGGTCAGTTCATCCAGGTGCACACTGGCCTGGAGGCGCAGCTTCTGTGCCAGCAGTTCGCGGTCCAGTGAGCGGTTGATGCCCTTGCCCGCCTCGTAGTAATTGTCGTTCACCAGGTTGTCCGGGTTGTTCACGGCGATGCTGACCATGCTCAGGCTCAGGCACACCGAGGTGGTGAGGATCGCGATGATGATCCAGGGCCAGAGGTGCTTGTACCAAGGGTCGGCGGCGGTGGCAGGCATTGTGGGTTATCTCTCTTAGCGGATCTGTGGGCCGATGAAGCGGCTCTTGGCTTCAACTTGTGCGCTGCTGTCGTCGGCGCTTTTGAGGATGAAGGTTATTTCGTTGGTGGTCGATGGCAGTTTTTCCGGCGCCACCGACAGCTGCACCGGCAGGCTGACGATATCCCCGGCGGCCACGCGGATCTCGCGTTGGCCTTCGAGCGTGAGGTCTGGCAGGCCAGTGGCGTCCAGCACATACACATGGTCACGCTGGTCCTTGTTCATGACCTTCAGGCTGTACACGTTCTCGATCCGGCCCTGGGCATTTTCGCGGTACAGCACACGGTCCTTGCTGACGTCGAAACCGACCAGCGAGCGGGTGGCGAAGGCCGTGGCCAGGCCGATGATCATCACCAGCAGCACCAGCGCGTAGCCGATCAGGCGGGGCCGCAGCAGGTGGGTTTTCTGCCCGGAGAGGTTGTGCTCGGTGGTGTAGCTGATCAGCCCTTTGGGGTAGTTCATCTTGTCCATGATGCCGTCGCAGGCATCGATGCAGGCGGCGCAGCCGATGCATTCGATCTGCAGGCCGTCGCGGATGTCGATGCCGGTCGGGCAGACCTGCACGCACAAGGTGCAGTCAATGCAGTCACCCAGGCCTTGGGCCTTGTAATCCGCGCCTTTCTTGCGCGGCCCCCGGGTTTCGCCGCGGCGCGGGTCATAGGAGACGATCAGTGTGTCCTTGTCGAACATCACGCTCTGGAAGCGGGCGTAGGGGCACATGTACACACACACCTGCTCGCGCAGCCAACCGGCGTTGCCGTAGGTGGCGAGGGTGAAGAAGCCGACCCAGAAATAGGCCCAGCCATCGGCCTGGCCGGTGAAGAACTCGATCACCAGTTCACGGATCGGCGAGAAGTAGCCGACGAAGGTCATGCCGGTGACGAAGCCGATCAGCAGCCACAGGCTGTGCTTGCTGAACTTGCGCAGGAACTTGCTGGCGCTCATGGGCGCCTTGTCCAGTTTGATGCGCTGGTTGCGGTCGCCCTCGGTGACCTTTTCACACCACATGAAGATCCACGTCCACACGCTTTGCGGGCAGGTGTAGCCACACCAGACCCGGCCTGCGAACACGGTGATGAAGAACAGGCCGAAGGCGGCGACGATGAGGATGCCTGACAGCAGGATGAAGTCCTGCGGCCAGATGGTGGCACCGAAGATATAGAACTTGCGCTCGGGCAGGTTCCACCACACCGCCTGGTGGCCACCCCAGTTCAGCCATACCGTGCCGAAGTACAGCAGGAACAGCGCGGCACCGCCAACCATGCGCAAACGCCGGAACAGGCCGGTGAAGGCGCGGGTATAGATTTTTTCGCGGGACGCGTAGAGGTCGACGGAGTCCTTCCCTTTCGTGGCAGGCGGGGTTACATCATGTACCGGAATTTGCTTGCTCATCATCAAGTCCCACGGCAGTGGAAAAATGCCGCGGCCAGTGCGTGCCGGCCGCAGTCTCGCGCAATCTGCTAGCGCTCTGCGGTTCATGATACGCCGCTGTGGGCGGCCCGGGGTCGCACTGCGACCTTTAGTCGCGTTGGGTTCGCGGTGTGAATCGTGTTATGGCGGGTGTCAATTGATCCAGGTCATCAGCCTGCGAGAAATGCTTGGTTGTGCCGGCCTTTTCGCGGGCTTGCCCGCTCCCACAGGTCCCTCATCAGCCTCGAGGCTGTGGGAGCGGGCGAGCCCGCGAAGAGGCCGGGCCTGCCTTACTCGGCCTTGGCCGGCTCAGCCTGGTGCGACAGGCTGTACACATAAGCCGCCAGCAAGTGCACCTTGTCGTTACCCTGCAGCTGTTCCTGGGCCGGCATCTGCCCCTGGCGGCCATAGCGGATGGTCTGCTGCAACTGGGCAAAGCTGGAGCCGTAGATGAACGCCTGCGGGTGGGTCAGGTTCGGTGCCCCCATGGCTGGCGTGCCTTTGCCTTCCGGCCCGTGGCAGGCCACGCAGTTGGCGGCGAAGATCTTCTGCCCATTCTGCACATCGGCCTTGACCCCTTGCGGCAGGGTACGGCCATCGAGCTTGCTGACCACGAATGCCGCGACGTCGGCCACACCTTGGTCGCCGATCACTTCGGCCCATGCCGGCATCACACCGTGGCGGCCGCCCATGATGGTGGCCTTGATGGTTTCCGGCTCGCCGCCCCAGCGCCAGTCATTGTCGGTCAGGTTGGGGAAACCGAAGGCGCCCTTGGCGTCGGAGCCATGGCATACCGAGCAGTTGGAGGCGAACAGGCGTGCGCCCATTTTCAGCGCCTGTGGGTCTTTGGCCACTTCCTCGATAGGCATGGCGGCGAACTTGGCGTAGATCGGGCCGAAGCGCGCCTGGGCCTTGGCCATTTCCTTTTCCCACTCGTGCACGCCGGTCCAGCCCTGCTGGCCGTTGGAAAACTCGGTCTGTTTGTCGTTGTCCAGGTAGGCATAACCCGGCAGCATGCCTTTCCAGTTGCCCAGCCCTGGGTACAGCACCAGGTAGCCGAGGGCGAAGACGATGGTGCCGACGAACAGCCAGAACCACCATTTCGGCAGTGGGTTGTCGTACTCCTCGATACCATCGAAGGCGTGCCCGACGGTTTCGTCGGTCACCTCTTCGCGCTGGCCCTTGCGGGTCGACAGCAGCAGCCAGGTCAACGAGAAGATGGTGCCCAGGGTCAGGACGGTAACGTACAGACTCCAGAAGGTTGTCATTGTTGTTTGCTCCCAGAAGCTTTTGCTTGCTCGACGTGCCGTTTGGCCTCGGGGTCATCGGCGAAGGGCAGTTGGGTGGCTTCGTCGAAGTCCTTCTTGCGCCGTGGGTTGAACACCCACAGCGCCAGGCCCACGAACGCCACCATCACCACGACGGTACCCAGGCCGCGAATCATCCCGATATCCATCAGCGTCACCGTTTGCTCTTGATGATGGTGCCAAGACCCTGCAGGTACGCCACGAGGGCGTCCATTTCGGTCTTGCCCTTGACCGCGTCACGGGCGCCGGCAATGTCGGCGTCGGTGTACGGTGTGCCGAGTGTGCGCAGCACCTCCATCTTCTTCGCGGTGTCCTTGCCGTCGAGCGTGTTCTCGACCAGCCAGGGGTAGGCCGGCATCTTCGATTCCGGCACCACGTTGCGCGGGTTGTACAGGTGCGCGCGGTGCCAGTCATCGGAGTAGCGGCCACCGACCCGTGCCAGATCCGGCCCGGTGCGTTTGGAGCCCCACAGGAACGGGTGGTCCCACACGCTCTCGCCGGCGACCGAGTAGTGCCCGTAGCGCTCGGTTTCGGCGCGGAACGGGCGGATCATCTGCGAGTGGCAGCCCACGCAACCTTCGCGGATATAGATGTCGCGGCCTTCCAGCTCCAGGGCGGTACGCGGCTTCATGCCCTCGACCGGCTTGTTGGTGACGTCCTGGAAAAACAGCGGGACGATCTGGGTCAGGCCACCGACGCTTACCGCGATGACCATGAAGAAGGCCAGCAGGCCAATGTTCTTCTCGACGGCTTCATGCTTCATCAGTGCGCTCCCACAACGACGATCTTGGCGGCTTCTTCAGCCTGTGCCGGGTTGGCGGCACGCACGGTACGCAACACGTTGTAGGCCATCAGCAGCATGCCGCTGGCGAAGAACGCACCGCCCAGGGCACGCACGATGTAGCCCGGGTGGCTGGCTTGCAGTGCCTCGACGAACGAGTAGGTGAGGGTGCCGTCATCGTTGATGGCACGCCACATCAGGCCCTGGGTGATGCCGTTGACCCACATCGAGGCGATGTACAGCACGGTGCCGATGGTGGCCAGCCAGAAGTGCGCGTTGATCAGGCCAACGCTGTGCATCTGCACGCGGCCATACAGGCGCGGGATCATGTGGTACACGGCGCCGATCGAAATCATGGCGACCCAGCCGAGGGCGCCTGCGTGCACGTGGCCGATGGTCCAGTCGGTGTAGTGCGACAGCGAGTTGACGGTCTTGATGGCCATCATCGGGCCTTCGAAGGTGGACATGCCGTAGAACGCCAGCGACACCACCAGAAAGCGCAGGATCGGGTCGGTACGCAGTTTGTGCCAGGCGCCCGACAGGGTCATCATGCCGTTGATCATGCCGCCCCAGCTTGGCGCCAGAAGGATGATCGACATCACCATACCCAGCGACTGCGCCCAGTCGGGCAGGGCGGTGTAGTGCAGGTGGTGCGGGCCGGCCCAGATGTACAGGGTGATCAGCGCCCAGAAGTGCACGATCGACAGGCGGTACGAGTAGATCGGCCGCTCGGCCTGCTTGGGCACGAAGTAGTACATCATGCCCAGGAAGCCGGTGGTCAGGAAAAAGCCCACGGCGTTGTGCCCGTACCACCACTGGATCATCGCATCGGTGGCGCCGGAGTAGGCCGAGTACGACTTGAACAGGCTGACCGGCAGGGAGATGTGGTTGACGATGTGCAGCATCGCGGTGACCACGATGAAGGCACCGTAGAACCAGTTGCCGACATAGATATGCTTGGTCTTGCGCTTGACGATGGTGCCGAAGAACACCACCCCGTAGGTGACCCAGACAATGGCCAGCAGAATCGCCAGTGGCCACTCCAGCTCGGCGTATTCCTTGGTGGTGGTGTAGCCCATCGGCAGGGTGATCAGCGCCCCGACGATCACCGCCTGCCAGCCCCAGAAGGTGAAGGCGGCCAGGCTGTCGGAAATCAGCCGCGTCTGGCAGGTGCGCTGCACCACGTAGTAGCTGGTGCCGAACAGCGCGCAGCCGCCGAAGGCGAAGATCACCAGGTTGGTGTGCAGCGGACGCAAGCGCCCGAAGCTGGTCCAGGGCAGGTCCAGGTTCAGTTGTGGCCACACCAGCTGCGAGGCGATGAAGACGCCGAGGCCCATGCCAAGGATCCCCCAGACCACCGTCATGATGGCGAACTGGCGGACGACCTTATAGTTATAAGCAGTCGGACTGATTGCTGTGCTCATTCTAAGGTTCCACGGTTTTGATGTTCTTGTTGGTTGAAAAATCGGCGCCAGTATTGATAACCCTCCGGGTTACCGCAACGCAACTTTGGTACGCCGACCCGTGTCCGGGCCCGTTCACTGATGTCCCGCAGCGCTCGGGTCAGGTGGATTGTACACAAATAAATATTTGTAATGTGTACCGTTTTTCACCTTTTTCTGATCGATCGGTCAAGCTTTTTTTGGAGGCGGCCACTGACCAGGCGCGGCGTCTGCGCCGGTGCTTTCGTAGGATGCCCACTGTGGCAACAAGCTTAGTTCTGTTCGGAGGGGGTGCAAGGGAGGGAGTAGGGCGGGGGAGCGCTGGGGCTGCTCTGCAGCCCTTTCGCGACACAAGGCCGCGCCTACAGAAAAAATGCGATCTCCTGTAGGAGCGGCCTTGCGTCGCGATGGGCCGCAAAGCGGCCCCGGGGGTATTACTTGGAGGTCACAGTTTCAGCCGCGCCATCCTGCGACAGGCTGTACACATACGCCGCCAACAGGTGCACTTTGTCATTACCCTGAATCTCGGCCTGCGCCGGCATCTGCCCTTGGCGACCGTAGCGGATGGTCTGTTGCAGCTGGGCAAAGCTCGACCCATAGATGAACGCCTGTGGGTGGGTCAGGTCGGGCGCGCCCATGGCCGGGGTGCCTTTGCCTTCCGGCCCGTGGCAGGCCACGCAGTTGCCGGCGAAGATCTCCTTGCCCTTGGCCGGGTCGGCCTTGGCGCCTTCCGGCAGTTTACGGCCGTCCATGCTGGTCAGCACGAACGCGGCGACGTCGGCCACGCCCTGCTCGCCAATCACCTCGGCCCAGGCCGGCATCACACCATGGCGGCCGTTCATGATCGACGCCTTGATGGTCTGCGCATCACCGCCCCAGCGCCAGTCCTTGTCGGTGAGGTTGGGGAAGCCGAACGCGCCCTTGGCGTCCGAGCCATGGCAGACCGAACAGTTGGAGGCGAACAGGCGCCCGCCCATTTTCAACGCCTGCGGGTCCTTGGCCACTTCCTCCACCGGCATGGCGGCGTACTTGGCGAAGATCGGCCCGAAGCGGGCATCGGCCTTGTCCATTTCCTTTTGCCATTCGTTGGCGCCGGTCCAGCCATTTTCATAACCCGGCAGAATGCCTTTCCAGTTGCCCAGGCCCGGGTAAAGGATCAGGTAGCCGACCGCGAACACCAGGGTGCCGACGAACAGCCAGAACCACCACTTGGGCAAGGGGTTGTCGTACTCCTCGATGCCGTCGAAGCTGTGGCCCATAGTCTGGTCGGTGGGGTTGTGGCTCTGGCCCTTGCGGGTGGCGAGCAACAGCCAGGTCAGGCCAATCAGGCTCCCGATGGTCAGTACGCTGATATACGTACTCCAGAAGGTGGTCATTGCCCGTTACTCCTTTTTGCAGCAGGTTCCTGCCCGGCAGCGGGCAGGCGGTCGTCGACGAAGGGCAGCAAGCGCGCCTCGGCGAAATCACGGTCGCGACGGCGGTTGAATACCCACAGGGAGAGGCCGATGAAGGCGACCATCACCACCAGGGTGCCGAGGCCGCGAATCATGCCGGTGTCCATTTCCATCGCAATCACCTCTTGTTCTTGATCGCGGTGCCAAGCACCTGCAGGTAGGCCACCAGCGCGTCCATCTCGGTCTTGCCCTTGACCGCGTCGCGGGCACCGGCGATGTCGTCGTCGGTGTACGGCACGCCGAGCGTACGCAGGGTGCGCATCTTCACGTCGGTGTGGCTGTTATCCACCTGTTGGGCGACCAGCCAGGGGTACGCCGGCATCTTCGACTCCGGTACCACGTTGCGCGGGTTGTACAGGTGCGCGCGGTGCCAGTCGTCCGAGTAGCGGCCGCCGACCCGGGCCAGGTCCGGGCCGGTACGCTTGGAGCCCCACAGGAACGGGTGGTCCCACACGCTCTCGCCGGCGACCGAGTAGTGGCCGTAGCGCTCGGTTTCGGCGCGGAATGGGCGGATCATCTGCGAATGGCAGCCTACGCAGCCTTCGCGGATGTAGATGTCGCGGCCTTCGAGCTGCAGCGCGGTGTAAGGCTTCATGCCTTCGACCGGCTTGTTGGTGACGTCCTGGAAGAACAGCGGCACGATCTGGGTCAGGCCGCCGATACTGACGGCCAACACCATCAGCAGGGCCAGCAGGCCAACGTTTTTCTCGATGACTTCATGTTTCATCAGGCAGGTCTCCTCAAGCCAGCTGGGCGTTCGCAGGGGCAGCATCAAGCGCCGGCGAACGCACGGTGCGCCAGGTATTCCAGGCCATCAGGAACATGCCGCTGAGGAAGATCGCACCGCCGACGAAGCGCACGATGAAGCCTGGGTGGCTGGCCACCAGGGTTTCCACGAACGAGTAGGTGAGCGTGCCGTCGCTGTTCACTGCGCGCCACATCAGGCCCTGGGCAATGCCGTTGACCCACATCGAGGCGATGTACAGTACGGTGCCGATGGTGGCCAGCCAGAAATGCGCGTTGATCAGGCCGATGCTGTACATGCGTTCCTTGCCGAACACTTTCGGGATGGTGTGGTACAGCGCGCCGATCGAGATCATCGCGACCCAGCCGAGGGCGCCAGCGTGCACGTGGCCGATGGTCCAGTCGGTGTAGTGGGAAAGGGCGTTGACCGTCTTGATGGCCATCATCGGGCCCTCGAAGGTGGACATGCCGTAGAACGCCAGCGACACCACCAAAAAGCGCAGGATGGGGTCGCTGCGCAGTTTGTGCCAGGCCCCCGACAGGGTCATCATGCCGTTGATCATGCCGCCCCAGCTCGGTGCCAGCAGGATCAGCGACATCACCATGCCCAGCGATTGCGCCCAGTCAGGCAGGGCGGTGTAGTGCAGGTGGTGCGGGCCGGCCCAGATGTACAGGGTAATCAGCGCCCAGAAGTGCACGATCGACAGGCGGTAGGAATACACCGGGCGTTCGGCCTGCTTGGGCACGTAGTAGTACATCATCCCCAGGAAGCCCGCGGTCAGGAAGAAGCCCACCGCGTTGTGGCCATACCACCACTGCACCATGGCGTCGGTGGCACCGGCATAGACCGAGTACGACTTGGTCAGGCTGACCGGCAGTTCCAGGTTGTTGACGATGTGCAGCATGGCCACCGTCAGGATGAACGCGCCGAAGAACCAGTTGCCCACGTAGATGTGCTTGGTGTTGCGCTTGATCAGCGTGCCGAAGAACACGATGGCGTAGCAGACCCAGACGATGGTGATCAGGATGTCGATCGGCCATTCCAGCTCGGCGTATTCCTTGGAGCTGGTGTAGCCCAATGGCAGGCTGATGGCCGCCAGCAGGATCACCAGCTGCCAGCCCCAGAAGGTGAACGCGGCCAGGCCGGGTGCGAACAGGGTGGTCTGGCAGGTGCGTTGCACCGAATAATAGGACGTGGCGAACAGCGCGCAGCCGCCGAAGGCGAAGATCACCGCATTGGTGTGCAGTGGGCGCAGGCGGCCGAAGCTGGTCCAGGGGAGGTCGAAGTTGAGGGCAGGCCAGGCAAGCTGGGCGGCGATGAAAACGCCGAGCCCCATCCCGACGATTCCCCACACCACCGTCATGATGGCGAATTGGCGGACCACCTTGTAGTTATAGGCGGTACTGCTGGTTGTGTTCATGTATGGGTTCCCATCCACGGTTATTTGGCAGGCTTTACAGCGAGGCAAGCATGATTAATGGGCAAAGTGCCGGTATTGACGGGGATCAATGGGCGAAGGTCGGAAATGTCCCAGGCTTGCGCTGCAATCTTGCGCAGGTCGAGGGCGGGGAGGGTTACAAGGGCTGCCTGATCCTGGCCCATGGTGCCGGTGCGCCGATGGACAGCGGGTTCATGGACGAAATGGCGCAAAGGCTTGCGGCACTTGGGGTAGCGGTGCTGCGCTTCGAGTTCCCGTACATGGCCGAGCGCCGGGTTGGCGGTGGCAAGCGGCCGCCGAACCCGCAGAAGGTATTGCTGGAAAGCTGGCGCGAGGTGTACCGGCAGGTGCGACCTTTGGTCGCGGGCAAGCTGGCGGTGGGTGGCAAGTCGATGGGCGGGCGCATGGCCAGCCTGCTGGCCGACGAACTGGGCGCCGATGCGCTGGTGTGCCTGGGCTACCCGTTCTACGCGGTGGGCAAACCCGAGAAGCCGCGCGTGGAGCACCTGGCCGGGTTGAAAACCCCGACGTTGATCGTGCAGGGCGAGCGCGATGCGCTGGGCAACCGGGAGGCGGTGGCAGGGTATGCGTTATCGCCGGCGATCGAGGTGAGCTGGCTAGTGGCGGCGGACCATGACCTGAAGCCGTTGAAGGCTTCGGGGTTCAGCCATGAGCAGCATTTGCAGGCGGCGGCTGAACAGGTGGCGGCATTCCTGAAGGGTTAGCGCTGGATGCTTCGCGGGCTTGCCCGCTC
>NZ_AEWE02000063.1:0-64768 GCF_000190455.2 Pseudomonas sp. TJI-51 | reverse complement strand
CCTCGACACGCCCGCTCCCATACAACCCGCGAGGCGCTTACGAATTGGGATTTCTGCGCGACAGCGCAACCCCTAGGGCTGTGTGATCGCCCAGGTAGTGAGAACTGTGCAAGCGATGTATGGATGCTTGTATTGAAGTTCAGCCATTAACCGGACCCAGATAATCAGTTCGCATTGGATCGCAGTCGAAGGGCAACTCAACGCAGGCAAATATCCATAGCAACGTTTTCACTGCTTCACTGCTTCACTGCGGTGGAGGTTGCTCAAATGGGGAAGTGTTTGTGGGGCTCTGTGCCGGCTGATGCTCACGCCGTCCCCCAGGTAGAAGTAGCCACTCTGGCTTGTACCTCCCCAGCACGCCGTATGGATCCCCGGCGGCACGTCGCACAGTTGCCGCGTAACCGAAAACGCCCGTACCTGCTTTCTGTTCGTTGAGCCCACCTGCCAATATCAGACAACCCCAAGATCAAACAGATCGCAGATGCGCTCTTTGCAGAGCCCGGTGACCGAACCACTTTGCGCGAGGGGGCCACTAGGCTTGCAACCAGCGAACGAACGCTGGCAAGGCTGGTAGAGAGCACGACCGGGCTGAGCTTCGGGCGCTGGCGCCAACAGTTGCATTTGATGATCGCACTGAGTCAATTGGCGGAAGGGGTATCCGTGCAGCGTGTGGCGGGCATTCTGGGCTATGACTCTGTTAACGCTTTTATCACGATGTTCAAGAAAGCGCTGGGTAAATCGCCTACCCAGTATTTTTCCTCCCTGCGTTGATACTTTGCTACAGATGAAACGCGAGGCTGTAGAGCGATCACGAAGCACCGTTATTGGTCCATCGCGCTCGGTTAGTTGTCGATCATCTGCGCCGCTTGCTGAGTGGCTTGGCTGGTGCGCGTGGCCAGCTTGCGCACCTCGTCGGCGACCACAGCAAAACCGCGTCCGGCTTCACCTGCCCGCGCTGCCTCGATGGCGGCGTTCAAGGCCAGCAGGTTGGTCTGGCTGGCGATACCCTGGATGGTGGCGACGATATGGGTAAGCTTGGCGAGGGTCTCCTGCATCACCTGGTGCTGTTGCGCCTGGGCCTCGCGAATGGTGCTTTCCTCATGGCGGGCATGGATATCGGTGATAGCCCCGACTACCCGCAGCGGTGCCCCGTCCTGACCCCGGCGGGTTTGCCCGCGGCCGCGGAACCAGCGGTAGTTGCCGCTCTGGTGCTTGAGCCGATATTCCACATCGAACGGGGTATTGCCGCTGTGGTCTTCCACGTGGGCGACGAAGGCTGCAATGGCGCGCGCGCTGTCGTCGGGATGCAGGCGTGAGGTCCAGCTTTCCAGGGTATTGGGAAACTCTTCGACGGTGCTGCAGCCCAGCAGCCTGCGCATCTGCGACGACCACCAGATGGTGTTGCCCGGGTTGGCCGGATCGCCCGCCACCACTTCGATATCCCATAGGCCGTCGTGAAGCATCTCGCGGGAAATATCGAAACGTTCGGCGGCCAGCTCCAATTCCTGGATACGCAGGTACTGCTCGTGGATGTCGCGCAGGGTGCCCGCCGTGGCCACTGCGACACCGTGGGCGTCGCGCTGCGAACTGCCGCTGAACCGGCACCAGCGATAGTCACCGCCGGTCGCGAGTTTCATCCGCACGTCCAGCGCAAACGGCGTGCGCCCACTGCGATCGGCCAGGTGCCGGGCCAGTGCTTGCATATGGGGTTGCCGGTCGGCAGGGTGCAGTTGCTCACTCCACTGTCCCAACCGGGCCAGGCGTGGTGCCTGTAGCGAGGCCGAGCCTGTCCACTGCATGGCACAGTCCGGCGTCGGGGTGGCGGCGATCGTTGGCTGCAGTTGCCAGAACAACTCATCCGCGCCCTGGGTGACCAGTGTCCAGCGCGCCTCCAGTTGCTGCACGAGTGCCTCGCGCTCAGCCAGGCGCTGCTCCAGCTGGCTGACCTGCGAAGCAAGCGCGCGAGCCTGTTCCTTGAGTTCCCGTCGCTCCTGCAGCACGCGCTCCACGCCTGCCAGGATCCGCCGCAACAGCGGATTGGCCGAAGACAACGGCGCGCTCGGCTGGTCGGGCTGCTCCAGGCGGTCGGCCAGCTGGGCCAACACCCAGCGGCTGGTGCGATTAAACAACAGCATGCGACACCTCCGGTTGTATGGCGGCATCAGCCGACGGTGCCTGCGCCTGCCGGATCGACAAGGCCTGGCTGTCGAAGTCGGCCGCCCCGGGCAACGCTGGCCAGGCCGACGGGCCGCTGGCGATTTCCTGTGGGCTCAACAGACAGTGGTCGAGCTCGCGTTGCAGCGCCTGGATGTCCAGGTCCTGGCCGATGAACACCAGTTCCTGGCGGCAATCACCGACGATGCTGTCCCACTTGGCCGTGATGCCCTGCAGGCGATATTTGTCTTGCGGCCATTGCGACGGGTCGATGAAACGCCACCAATGCCCCACGTAATCCCACTGGAATTGCTTGCCGCTGTGTACCAGCAGTGCGGTTTCGCGGTGGCGACTGGCGAGCCAGAAATAGCCTTTGCTGCGCAGCAACCGACCGTTGCGCCAGGGACGGGCAAGAAACTCGAGCAAGCGTTGCGGATGGAACGGGGCGCGCTCGCGATACACCCACGAGACCACGCCATAGGTGTCCGACTCGGCTACCGGCGTATCGTGCGCGTCCATCCGTTTCATCCAGCCGGGCGCTGCGGCAAGGCTGGGCAGATCGAACAGCCCGGTGCCAAGGATGC
Organism: Pseudomonas sp. TJI-51; assembly: GCF_000190455.2. Lineage (NCBI taxonomy): Bacteria > Pseudomonadati > Pseudomonadota > Gammaproteobacteria > Pseudomonadales > Pseudomonadaceae > Pseudomonas > Pseudomonas sp. TJI-51. The sequence continues at coordinate 62,030 of NZ_AEWE02000063.1, read as the reverse complement.
TCGACAGCGCTACGTTGCCGGAGACCATTGGCAGGATCTGCGCCCCCGGATTGAGTCCGGCCAGAATCGCCCGCAACGCCTGGTAGCCGGCCTCATCGACCAGGTCGTACTTGTTGACCAGGATCACATTGGCGTACTCGACCTGCTCGATCAGCAGATCGGCCAGTGGGCGCCTGGGGGTATCGGTCGTGGCGTCGGCACGGGCGACGGTTTCGGCCGAGTCGAGCAAGGCCATGAACTGGCTGGCATCGACCACCGTCACCAGGGTATCCAGGCGCGCCAGCTCGCTAAGGCTGAAGCCGTTGGTGTCGAGAAAGGCAAAGGTCTCGGCGACCGGCATCGGCTCGGAAATCCCGGTGGACTCGATCAACAGGTAATCGAAGCGCTGCTGGCGCGCCAGCGCGCTGGTCTGCTCGAGCAGGTCGGCGCGCAGGGTGCAACAGATACAGCCGTTGCTCATCTCGATCAATTCATCCTCTCCACGGTGCAGCGCAACCTCGCGCTGCACCTCGGAGGCATCGATGTTGACCTCGCTCATGTCGTTGACGATAACCGCCACCTTCAGGTCCTGGCGGTTGCGCAGGATATGGTTGAGCAAAGTCGTCTTGCCTGCGCCGAGGAAGCCCGAAAGGACCGTCACCGGCAGTCGGCCCGCCTGGGCGCTATTGCTCATGGGCGCGCCGCTCCCGAACCTTCGACCTTGTCCAGGTAGCTTTCGAACAGGTCTACCACCACCCGCCCATCGTCTGCGGCATCGCCCCACAGGTCGCGCACGCGAAACTCGACATGGTAGGTCGGTTGGTGCGCAGCGCTCTGGTCGCCATGCCCGATCGCATCCGGGAACGGCCACTGTTCGGTGGTGCGGTGCAGCACCACGCCTTGCTTGCCGCGCACATACCCCGGCATGCGCACATGCCCGGCCACGTATTCATCGCGCACGATGACCCGGTCGCCCACTTCGAAAGGCGCTCGCCCGGTGATCGCCGCGCGCCCTTTCGCGTGGGCGGGGTTGGCCAGCTTGAAGTGCGAGCCCAGCGCCTCATCCAGTTCGGCCTGGGTGATGACGCCGGTCTCGACCAGCAACGTGGCGGTGGCGATCACATAACGCTCGTAGTACTCGGTACCGACATGCTGGCGCACATCAATGCGTTCGACCGCGTGACGTATTTCGTCGACGCTGAACTTCTTCATGTGATCGGCGCCGATGAACATCAGGCTGTAGGCCAGGTGTTCCCAGTCCTGCTTGAATACCTGCTTGTAGCTCAGGCTGTTGATGCGATGGGGCACTTTGCCAAAGCCCTGGAAACCGCCGAGATCGTGGAAGCCATCCATATTGAATACTCCGGAAGGTGAATGAAGTGGGTGGACCGGCTCAGCCAACCCGGGGCACGGCGACACCGATAAGCACGTCCTTGGTGACCAGTTGCCGCAACTGCTCTTCGCTCATGTCCTCCGAGCCCGCGGGCCGTTGCGGCAGCACCAGGTAACGGCTTTCGGCGCTGGTGTCCCAGACCTTCACCAGCACGTCGTCGGGCAACTCGGTGCCCAGCTCGCGCAGTACCGTACGCCCCTCCCGGACCAGCCGCGCACGGAACTCGAAGCCCTTGTACCACTCCGGCGGCAGGCCCAGCACCGGCCAGTTGGTGCAGGAGCACAGGCTGCAGACGATCACGTTCTTGACCTGCGGGGTGTCTTCCAGGGCGACGATGTATTCGCCTTGCGGGCCGGTGAAACCGAACTGGGCGCAGGCGGCGGTACCGTCCTTGAGCAGCAGTTCGCGGAACTGCGGGTCGACCCAGGCCCTGGCGACGATGCGCGCGCCGTTTTCCGGGCTCCAGCCATGTTCCATGAGTTCGGTGAGCTGTTCGATGTAGCCCTCGGGAATGAGGTCCTTGTTCTTGAGCACTGCAAAAAGTGCCCGCGCCCGCTCGCCAGGGGTTGAGGTTGCCGTCATGGGATTACTCCTCTCGTTCGACACGGTTATCGGTGGTTATTGCTGTTTTGGTTGTTTTTGCAGGGGCGCAGCGCCTACAGCGTGCGCCAGTCCACTGCGTTTTCGAAGGCTGCCGCGGCCCGGTAGATCGTGCCTTCGGCGTAATGCTTGCCGACCAGCATCAGCCCGACCGGCAGGCCGTCGACCAGGCCACAGGGGATGGACATGGCCGGGTGGCCGGTGATGTCCTGTGCGGCGGTGTTGCCGAGCATCTCCAGTGCCCGCGAGACATTCTCGGTGATCGAGCAATCCGGCGCGGGCAGCGGCTGGGCGACGATGGGCACGGTCGGCATCACCAGCAGGTCGTAGCGCTGCAGTGCCTTGTCGTAGCCGGCACGGGCAAAGCGCGCGAGGTTCTGGGCCTTGGCGTAGTAACGGCCGTGGTAGTGCTCCAGGCCGAACTGGCCAACCAGCATGCACAGCTTGAGCGAAGGCGACAGGGCGTCGGCCTGGGTCCGCCAGCCGGCCTGCTTGTCGAGCAGGCCGACGTCGTACAGGCCCTTCCAGTTAAAGCCCGCGCCGTTGCCGTGCATCATCTGCATGGTCAGGCCTTCGCAGCCGATCGGGTTCCACAACGTGCCCGCCAGCGTGTGCTCGGGCACCGACACCTCCTCGACCACCGCGCCCAACGCCTCGAGCCGGGCGATGGCGCCGCGGACCGTTTCGGCCACCCGCGGATCAAGGTTGGCGAGCTGGAAACCTTCCTGGAGGATGCCGATACGCAGCCCGCCGACACCGCGCCCAAGGTAGTCGCTGTAGCTATCGACCTCCGGCGCGCCCTGGCGCGGGTCAAGCCCGTCGGTACCGGCCATCACTTCGAGCATCAGTGCGTTGTCGCGCACGCTGCGGGTCATCGGGCCGACATGGTCGAAGGTGGCCTCGATGGCCATTACCCCGGTATAGGGCACCAGCCCGAAGGTCGGCTTCATGCCGTAGATGCCACACCAGGCCGCAGGAATACGCACCGACCCGCCCTGGTCACCGCCCACCGCCAGGTCAACTTCGCCCGCCGCGACCAGCGCCGCGCTGCCCGACGACGAGCCGCCGGTACTGAAGCCGGGGCGCAACGGGTTGTGCACGGGCGCCGGGTCGGAGGTGTGGCTGGCGCCAGACAGGCAATAGTGTTCGCAGGTGGCTTTGCCGAGAATCGTTACCCCTGCGTCGAGCAGGCGCGTCACCACGGTGGCGTCGAACGATGGCACGAAACCGGCCAGTGGCGAGGCGCCGTTCATCATCGGCACGCCTGCCAGCGAGATGTTGTCCTTGAGCGCGACCGTCCTGCCGAGCAGTATGCCGCTGCTGGCGCCCATCACCTCGGTGCGGTAGTACCAAGCGTTCAGCGGGTTTTCCACGCTGGAAGGGCGATAACCCGCCGTGCGCTCGTAGCGCACCAGCGGCGTGAAGTCCGGCAGCTCATCGACCAGGTCGTAGGCGTCGAGGCTGCCCTGCATTAGCGCCAGGTACTCGCTGGCTTGCTCGGGCGTCAGTTGCATGTGCAGGCGGCTGGCGAGCGCCTGCAGTTGTTCGAGCGTCGGGCGGGTGATGGCCATGGGGTGTCCTTTTTCCTTTCCGGTGCCGGGCCAAGGGGCCGGCAATTAGCGGTTCGTGGGCTCGCCGCGGTTGGGCCTGGTACTAACCTAGCGCCAGCGCGGGGAGCCGACTTGGTTGAGCAGGACAGTCGCTGTGTTGAGCAGGACTGCGTTGCGCCAGGTCGCAGGCCTACTGCTCCAGCTTGGGCACCCCGGCCTGCCCGGCCGCATCGCCGCGTGCGGGCCAGACCACGCCGACGCTATTCATGCCCTTGGCCGGGTCCATCGTCGGGTTGGCCAGCACCACGTCGCGGTAGGACGGGCTGCCGATCACGGCGGGCTTGAACTTGACCAGGAAATCGTTGACCTCCTTGCGCAGCTCCGGCGCCAGGTTGTAGTCGTTGTAGCACTCCTCCAGGCAATCCAGCGTGGCTTGCCAGTGCACCTCGGTCAGCCCCATGCCGCGGTGTGCGGTGACCATGTCCCGCCCGCGGTATTTGGCGCTGCCGCCCCAGTGTTGCGCGAGGAAATCGACGAAGTTGATGTGTTCCTTCTGGAAGGTCGACTCGGACATATGCGCCCAGATATGGCCGATCGCCGGGTGGGCCATGGTCTTGCGCAATACCGCGCCGGCGAACTGGTAAATGGCGTCGTAGCCACCCAGGCGGGTATACAGCGAAGGTTGTTGCTCGGTGGAAGCGTTTGGCTCAGTCATGTTCGAATGCTCCGTTTCAGCTGGGAATGTGCAGGCGGTTAAAAGACCCGGACGTACCTGAGGTTCAGTCGGAAGTTTTCCTTCGGCCCGTTTTCTACCGCGAGGTCACGCCCCAGCTGCATCTGCAACTGGTCCTGGGTGGTAAAGAACTTGGTGGCGGTTAGGCGGAAGTTGGTGGTTTTGCCGCGGTCATCCTGGGAGGTGCCGTCTATCCGGTTTTCCCCACCCCAGGTGTGGCCAAAACCGACTGCCAAGGACGTACCCGGGTCGATGATGTAGCGCCCCATCAGTTGCGCGGCGTAGGACGTCTCCTGTTCGCGGCGTACCGAGTTGGCGCCGAAGTCGTCGTTGTCGCCATACCAGATCGCATCGCCCACCAGGTCGAGCGCCCACTTCTCGCCGAAGTGCTTGATGTACGCGGCCTGAAGATCCACTTTCCAGCGGTTCTCGCCCAGGTTCAGCGCGTCCTTGCGGTCGTAGTTGCCGGTAGGTGCGACCAGGTAGACCGTGGCGCCGACCGTGTCGTTGGCCTCGTTGAGGCGGTACTTGAGCGGCGCGGTGAGAATGAGGTCGCCGATGCCGCTGGCGCTGCCCAGGGCCGAGGCGTCACCGCCGCTGGAAACATGGCCGAACGGCAGCAGGAACTGCGGCTCGATGGTCAGCCGGTCGGTCAATTTAAAGACGTGCAGCAAACGCAGGATGCCGACATTGGAGGTCAGGTTGAAGTCGGAGCTGACCTTGTGGCCCTGGGCGTAGGCACTGTCGGTAGTGGAATGCTGGTAATAGACTACACCGATGGTTTTATCCGCCGGCAGCACTTCATAATCCCCCGGCGAAACTTCAACTGCCTGCGCAGACAGGCACGGCACGGCCGCCGCAAGCATCAGGTAACGGAGTTGTTTCATGACCCAAGTCCTTCTTGGTGGTAAAACGCGGGCAAAAAGAGCCCCGCTGTCGTAACAACGACAGGTGCAGGGCTAAACGTGGAGTTCGTTGGTTAGTTGGCGCTTGCTTGGGCGTCGCGCAACATGCCGGTGTGCGGGTGGCAGTTGATGTATTCGAACACCTGGCTGCTCGCATCCGACACCGACACTTCGTGGTAGAGCCGCAACTTCTGCAGCCCCGCGGCCACCCGGAAGAAGGTGACGAAGATACGCAGATGGGTCGGATGGGATTCCGCCCAGCGTTCGAGTTTTTCCACCGAGCGCCAGTGACCGATGTTGTAGCTCTTGTCGAGCAGGTTGCCGTCCGCATCGATATTGCGCACGAAGCGGTTGCTGTAGCAGCCCAACGCCTGGCCGTTATCGCGCAGGAAATCCATGCCGTCCTGCAAGGTCGGCAGGATCTCGTCCAGGTACAGCGAGCGCTCGGCCTGTTCAGCCGCGGCCCAGTCCTGGCCCGAGCGAATCAAGGCGATATTGTCGTGGCCGACCACCACCACCCGCCCGCCCTTGGCCGGGTCGCCGGACACCACCCGCAGCTCGCCGTCCGGGTTCATCCAGTCGGTTTGCGACACCGGGAAGCGGTCGCGCATCGAGCCCCAGTAACCGTGCTCCTCGATCTCGCCGCTGATGCTGCCCATGACCGCCCCGACCCCGGGCAGATCGCTCTGGAATGCATACAAGGTCTCGAACTGCTCGGCCCGCGGCGCACTGATCTCGCGGTAGTAACCCAGGCCATCGCTCAAGCGTTGCGGCGAACTCCACCAGCCATCCACCTCGGCCGAGCGCATCCAGCGGCAATACGCCCTGGCGTCTTTCCAGTAGCCCACCACCATCAGGTTGTCGTAGCCGCTGCTATCGACATGGTGCGTCAGGTCGTGGGTCAGCGGGCCGTCGGCCAAGCTGAAGCTGGCGACGATCTCGCGCAGCGCCTGCAAGGCCCGCTCGCGCTGGCCATCGCCGTGATACTGCACACCCAGGTAGGCCATCACCACCTGGGTCAACTGCGCGTCAGCGCGACCGACCCACATCGGGAACGGCGGCTGGTAATCGTCAGGCACCCGGCGCGACAAGGTGCGCGGGCACTTGAGGTGTTTGTCGATTGCGGACTCCATCACAGGCTCCTTGTTATTTTGGCTTCGGACACACGCTCGGCATTACCACGGGCACGTAACGCGCACGTTCCCCACTCGATCAGCCACGACAAAAACTCTTCGGGCGCCAGGTCGCGCATATGCAGCCACCTGAACTCGTCGACCATTCGTTGTTGTTGTTGAACTCGCATGGGCTTTACCTCATCGGCGCAGGTTGCTGGAAATGCCGTGAGGTCAACGTTAGGCACGCCACAACAGCGTCGCTTTGTTGGTCAGGACAACCGTTTGGTTGGTAAAGACAGCGCGAAAATACCCGCCAGGACACGAACCGCGATGGTGCAATGCACAGGGATAAAAAGGGTTTTTGCCCCGGAATGGGCAGACCCAAGAGGTGCTTTTGCGATGGACGCCGCCGCGGCATTCACACCGCAGGCCGGGTTGGCCACGGCCCGCGCCAGTGAGTCGCGCTGGCGTGGATATTGCCTGTCGCAACCTCGGTAACAGTGCTTCGTTCCTCAAGTAGTAGCATCAAGGTGAGCGCCATCATGGCTGAGACCAATCACTATTCCACCCTTACCGTTTCGCCAGCCCGTCGCTTCGACTACTGGCGGGAAGTGGTCTGCCGGCATTGCCTGTCGGCGGACAGCAAACCCTCGTTGCAGAGCAATTTCGAGGGTGCGCTACAGGTCCACGGAATTGGCCCCCTGGACATCACCACCCTGTCTTCGCCACTGCACCACTGGGTGCGTTCCGAGCAACACCTGCGCGGCGACCCAGCCGAAGATATCTGGCTGGGTTTCACCCTCGACGGTTACGGCGAAATCGAACAACACACGCGCAAGGCCAGCCTGACGACCGGCAGTGTGTTTCTTTACGACGCAACCCAACCGTTCCGCTTCAGCCTGGGTGGTACCGAAAACCACCTGATCCGCATCCCCCGACCGCTGCTCTCGCAGCGCCTGCCAGGCATCGCCGACCTCACCGCGCGGGTGCTGGACGAGTCCCGCCCCGGAGTGATTCCGCTGCGGCAGATGATCGGCCAGGCCGCCAGTTCCGCCGCGTTGCTGCAGAACGAAAGCATCTCCCGGCGCTACTCCAGTACCATCATCGACTTGCTGGTACTCAGCCTGGAGCTGCAGGACCTCAAGACCACCCATCAAGAGCTGGACCTTTACGGGCGGATCATGAACTACATCCAGCGGCACCTGACCGAACCGGAACTGTCGATCGAGTCGATTGCCGTGGCCCACCACGTATCGACGCGCACGGTCACCCGGGCATTTGCCCGGCACCAGAAATCCCCGGTCGCCGAAATCTGGAAGGAACGGCTCAACGCCAGCCGCGCAGCGATCGAACGCGGCCAGGTAAGAAGTGTTTCCCAGGCCGCGCTGGAATTCGGGTTCTCCGATTTCTCGCATTTCAGTCATGCGTTTCGGAAGGCTTTTGGAGAAGCGCCGCATTCGTTGTTGCGGCGGAGTAGGGGGTAAGTCCGGCGCCCTCAAGGTAAAGACCAGGCTCCATATTATCGGCCTTGAAGCTCGGCCATGCCAGGTTGGGCCATACCGCCGAGGAGAAGTGGGCGGAGCCTGACACAAGGCTGGTGCTCTTGCAGATTGCGGCTCGCTGCAGAGACTTATGGATCTCAGTGGAAGTCAGTCACAAGCTATCGGGATCTCCGTAGGGTATTTTCGTCGTTGACCCATGCATAGACGATGACCTTGGATCTTGAGTCGTAGCGAAAGAACAGCCGAAAGCGCCTGCCGATTTTTGCTCGGTGCCAATGCCGTTAGGCAGTGCCCAGCGTGTTGCCTTGGCGGAACTCATCACGGCCCGGGTCGGCCGGTACAGCCTCCATGATCAGATGGCTCAATGCCCGAAACAGCTTCACGTTGGCGTTGCTCTCAAAACCTTGCGGGTCGTTCTGCTCGGCTCGGGCGGCGGCTTCTTGGAATTTGCGTAGCTGTAAAGTCACACCTTCATGGAACAACAGTGTCCAGCCATGTCGTAGCATCAGATCGCGACCTCACCGTCGATATCTTCGTCCAGGTTAACGGAGCGATTTGCGTTGGCGAGCATGGTTTGCGCCAAGTCTTCCGACAGGGTAGTGAGGTTGCGTCCGCTTCGGATATCAGCCTCCAGCAAACCCAGGAACGCAACGATGGCAGGCGGGGAGGACGCTCAATAGCGCCGCAGGATGAGTTACACCACTTCCAAGGGTATGATAGGTTTCTCGGGATTGCGTACAGACCCTAAACCGCTTCCTGTTCGACACTAAACCCTGCCTCGAACAATTCCTCACCCAAGCTTGCCCAGCCCGCTAATTCGGCGAAATGCTTCATCCGGGTCAGTGTCCGTTTCGAAGCATCTACGGGCCGTCGTTCAGTGCGTTTCTCGAAGCCAGCGAGGCGCTGGCAAGCCAGGCGACCACAAGCGAGGAAGATTTCGCCCAGGTCATCCTCGAGGTCTTGAGCTGCGCGGCGCCTGACACGCACTACTGCGTCGGCGCGGACGCCGCCGAGTTCGTGCGCATGGCGCGCACCCAGGGCGCACGCGAGCTGGATGCCTTGTTCAGTGCGCAGATGCCGGGCCGCGAAGCCTTTGCCACTGCCGTGGAAACGGACGGCGCCGCATGAACGCGCGCAAGCTCAAGGCTTGGCAGGCGCAACATGGGCCACTGCTGGAAGCGGCCATCGAGGCCGTGCGCACACGGCAGCCGTTCAGCCCGTTTTCCGATGAGCTGGGCGACTACGACAGTGCACAGATAGAGCAAGGCGAGAGCCGTTTCAGGCGCCTGCTCGACGCGCCGTTCCACGTCACCCCGCAGGTGCCGGCCGACGTGGACCCGCGCTGGGCAGGTGGCGAACGCTCGCCCTACGGCTTCGACCTGGGTATCCGCTACCGGGTCGAAGCATTCCCGCTGCTGGCGTGCCGGGCCGAGGCGGCCAAGCGCAAGTGGCAGCAGCTCGATATCGGCCTGCGTTGTGCCTTGCTGTGCGAGGTCATCACCCGCCTGCACGAGGATACCTTCCTGTTTGCCCATGTCGGCATGCACACCAGTGGGCATGGCCTGTTCATGGGGTTTCACGCCAATGCGGTGCACGCCCAGGCACGTGCGCTGGAGTCGGTGGCCCAGGTGCTGGCGGCGGCTCGCGAACTGAGTGGCGGGTTCGAGGCAGAGCTGGTGGTGGGGCAGGGCGCCAGCCAACGCCTGTCACGCCAGTTCGCGACCATGCCGGTGGGCCTGTCGCTGGTCTACGCCGGACGGGTGGTGCCGACCTGGGGCGCTTATCCCGGGTTGTTCGCTTCGCTCGCGGCGGGTTGCCCGGTGGTGGTCGTCGGCCATGACCAGGCGGTGTTGCCGATGGCCCTGACGGTCAAGGCACTGAAGGCGGCCTGTGCGCAGGTCGGTGTGCCCCATGACATCGTCAACCTGTTCCACAGCGACGACCCGGCCGCCTATCGGCAGGCGGCGCTGCACCCTGACGTGCGACTGATCGACTACATGGGCGCGGCGGAGTTCGGCAGCTGGCTGCGCCAGCATGCCTGGCAGGCACGGGTGATGACCCAGCAAAGCGCCCAGACGCCGGTGTTCCTGCATTCGACCCACGACTACGACGGCATGCTCGAGAACCTGGCCTTTGGCTTGTGCTCGTTTTCCGCGCAGCTGTGCACCTCGCCACAGACCTTGTACGTGCTGCCTGAAGGCATACGCTTGGCGGACGGCGTGGTGTCGGTGGCGCAGTTCGAACGTGACCTGGTCGAGCGGATGGAGCAGGTGCTGGCGCGCTTCCCCAGTGCCCGCGAGCTGCTCGGGGCATTGCTGGACGCGCAGAGCCTGGCCGAGATCCGCACCTGTGAAGGCGCCCGTTTCGCCCGTGTGCTGCGCCGCGCCGAAGCTGTACAGGACCCCGATTACCCACACGCCTGCATCGTCACGCCTTCATTGATTGCCGTGCGCCAGGGCTTTGCCAGCAGCGTCGAACACTATGGCCGGGAAATCCGCGGGCCGGTGTCGTTCCTGGTCCAGCCGCCTGACCTGCGGGCCCTGCTTGCGGAACTGCGCGTCATTGGTCAGCACCATGGCGCATTGGGCCTTGGCCTGTATACCGTCGATGCCGGGGTGGAGCATGCGCTGCGCCAGGTTTCGCAGGAGATGGGGGCGCTGCTGTCGATCAACTTCTGCAAGAACTTCTACATCAGCCAGTGCGCAGTGTTCACCGATATCCATGGTGGCGGCACAGGGGCCGCGGCCAATGTCACCTATGGCGCGCCGGGCTACTACCACGCCCGATTGCGCATGACCGAGCAGAGGAAGCTGTTGTGATGCGTGAGGCGCAGCCGGTCTGGCCATTCCGGGGGCCGCCCCCGGCGGGGCTGGCGCTGTTCGCCCTGGACCTGGAGGGCTACCGCACGCCGTGTGACGCGGTGTTGCATGACGCTCGCTGGCTGGGCCCGGCACTGGCGCCCCGCCGGCGCGAGTTCGCCGGTGGCAGGGTGTGTGCGGCGGCGGCGCTGGGGGCGCTGGGCCATGAGCAGGGTTGGTTGCCGATTGCCCGGCCTTATCGTTACGCGCGTTTTCAGCTGGGCACCGTGGGGTCGATATCGCACACCCGGAAGCTGGCGCTGGCGTGCGTGGCCGATGCCGGGCTGTGTCTTGGCCTGGGCATCGATATCGAGGACATGGTCGGCTACCCGGAATTGTCCGAGATGGCCGAGCATGCCATGCACCCGGAGGAACGCGAGCGTTTCCAGCGGATGCGGGGTGCCGAGGCGCTGCGGTTCTTCTACCTGTGCTTCAGTGCCAAGGAAGCCTTCTACAAGGCAGTATTTCCGCTTTGCCACGTGGAGCTGGAAATGGACGAAGCGCAATTGACCGACTGGGACGACCAAGGGCGTTTCGAGCTGGCGCTGCGTTCGCAGCGCCTGGGCGAAAGGTTTTCCGATGGCCATGTGTTTCACGGTAGCTGGGCCGTGCAGGGCGAGACGCTGTACGTGCTGCTGACCATCGACCATGCGGCGTCGACGCGACCGCGCGCCGGCTGAGCAACGTCCGACGGGTGGGCTGTTGTAGGGGCCTGGGAGGCGTGGTAGTGTCTTTTTACATACATTCTGTATGTATGATGCCGGCAGGGCACCTACGCCTTGTCGCAGGGAAGTTCGAATCATCCGTGGGCGCCACCGGGCCTCGTGTCATCGGCGACGCCTGATTTTCATTCAAGGGATCTGCAATCATGAGCGCATCTGCAAACACCGCCAGTGCACCGAACGTCCGCCACCCCTGGCTGGCGGTCGCGGCCGTCGGGCTCGCCACGTTCTCCGTGGTCACCACTGAAATGCTGCCGGTCGGCCTGCTGACCACCATCGCCGAAACGCTGGGTACCACGACGGGCACCGCTGGCTTGATGATCACCTTGCCAGCCTTGCTGGCGGCCTTCTTCGCACCGCTGGTGGTGATGGCCGCGGGCAATCTGGACCGCCGCTGGATTCTCTGCGGCCTGCTGGGCTTGCTGGTGGTCGCCAATGTCGCCTCGGCGTTGGCGTCGAGCATGGCCTGGATGTTGGCCGCGCGGGTGCTGGTCGGGTTCTGCATGGGCGGGATCTGGGCCATTGCCGGCGGCCTGGCCGCACGCCTGGTACCTGGGCAATCGATCGGCCTGGCCACTTCGATCATTTTCGGTGGGGTGGCGGCCGCCTCGGTGCTGGGCGTGCCGCTGGGTGCGCTGATCGGTGACTTCGCCGGCTGGCGTTGGGCGTTCGGCAGCATGGCGATACTCAGTGCCCTGGTGTTGCTGATTCACCTAGCGGTCATCCCGTCATTGCCGGTGCACGGCTCGGTGACACTGCGCCAGTTCGCCGAGCAACTGGGCAATCGCAAGCTTCAGGCGGGCCTGGCACTGACCCTGTTGCTGGTGGCCGGGCACTTCATGGCGTTCACGTTCGTGCGCCCATTACTGCTCTCGGTATCCGGTTTCGACCCGCAGTGGATCGGCGCCTTGCTGTTCGCCTATGGCATCGCCGGCATCATCGGCAATTTCCTGGCCGGCATCATCGCTGCGCGACGCACCACGCTCACCCTGGTGGCCATCGCCGTTGGGCTGCTGCTGACCCCGCTGCTGTTTCTCGGCATCGGTGCCAATCAGTTCGGTGGCAGCCTGGTGCTGTTGGCCTGGGGGCTTGCCTACGGCGGGGTGTCGGTGGGTCTGATGACCTGGATGATGAAGGCGGCGCCCGCCGCGGTGGAAATTGCCACGGCACTGTACGTCGGCGTATTCAACGTCGGTATTTCGCTGGGGTCCTGGGCAGGCGGGCAGACCGTCGATGGCCTGGGCCTGACCACCAACCTGTGGCTGGCGGCCGGCCTGGCCGCACTGGGGTTGCTGCTGGCGCTGGGCATGGGCGGGCACAAGCCCGAAGCGCTGGCCGCCCAGGCCAACGCCGCAAAATGACGCACGGCCCGGGCGGCGTCACGCCCGGGCGTTCCACACCATGTACGTGCACGTCTCCCGTCTCAGGAGAGGCGTGCTCGCGCCTGGAAGGTCTTTACAGAATTGGGGAGAGGGCATGAGGGGTACACGGATGTTCACCCGCACACTGTCGGGCGGCGTGGCGCTGATCGGCGTGACGCTGCTGGTTGGCGGCGTATGGTTGCTGATGCTGGGCGGCAGCGGGTTCTATGCCTTGGCTGGGCTGATGCTGGGCGCCGTCGCCCTGGGGCTGTGGCGGCAGCGCCGCTACGCGCTGGGTGTCAGCCTGGCGCTGCTGGCCGTAAGCGTGGCATGGGCCTGGTGGGAAGTAGGCCTCGATTACTGGCAATGGGTGCCGCGGGTGGCGATGTTCCTGGTGGTGGCGTGCATCGTCACCGCCTGTTACCCGCAACTTCGCGACACCGCAGGCTTGGCTGGGGCGCGCGCCGTGCGCAACCGGCTGCTGCCGGTGTTGCTCGGTGTGCTGCTGGTCGGTGGGCTGGGCGCTTTCCAGCCGCATCCGGGGAGCGCTGCGCTGCCTGGCGTGGAAGTGGCGCAGGCGGCGCCGGGCGAACCCTCCCTTGAGGCGGGCGACCCCGACTGGCCACAATACGGCCAGAACACGCGTGGCAGCCGCTATTCCGCGCTGAGCGAGATCGATACCTCGAACGTCGCCGGCCTGGAAGTGGCCTGGCAATACCGCACCGGTGACCTGCCCGTTGGCGAGGCCGCGTTCCAGGGTACGCCGATCAAGCTCGGCGAGCTGCTGTATGTCTGCACGCCCTACAGCAAGGTGGTAGCGGTCGACGCCGAGAGCGGTGAGCAGAAATGGGCCTACGACCCCCAGGCCCAGTCGAAGGAATGGCAGCGTTGCCGTGGCCTGGCGTCCTGGCAAGCGCCCGCCGGCGAGGTGGAAAAAAGCGAGGCCCTGTGCCGCACGCGCATCGTGCTGACCACCCTCGACGCCCGCTTGATCACGCTGGACGCACACAGCGGCGCGGTGTGCCCTGGGTTTGGCGAGAATGGCCAGGTCAACCTGCTCACGGGGCTGAGCGAACGGGCCAAGGCTTCCTATTACCCGACATCGGCACCCCTGGTGGCAGGCGACGTGATCGTCACCGGCGCACGTATGCAGGACTGGGCCGCTCGTGGTGAACCTTCAGGTGTGGTGCGCGGCTGGGATGTGCGCACAGGCAAGCTGGTCTGGGCCTGGGACCCCGCCGCACCGAAGCGCGGGAAACCGCTGCCGGCGGGGCAAGTCTACCCGGATGAGACGCCCAACTTCTGGGGGACTGCGTCCTACGACCCGGCGCTCGGCCTGATCTACGTGCCTACGGGTAACCAGACCCCTGACTTCTGGGGCGCGGACCGTTCCTTGGCGGCCGAAACCTACAATGCCTCGGTGGTCGCTATCGACGTGCGCACCGGGATCGACCGCTGGCACTTCAGGACGGTTAATCATGACCTGCACGACTACGACGTGGCCGCTCAGCCCATCCTCCACGACTTGCCCACCGGCAATGGCGATACCACTCCCGTTGTCATCGTGCTGACCAAGACCGGCCAGGTCTTCGTGCTCGACCGGCGCGATGGCCGGCCTGTCTTCCCGGTCGAGTCGCGCACGGTCAGTGCCGAGGGCGCGCCCGCTGGCCAGCGGCCGGCGCCACAACAGCCGTACTCCAGTGTGTCGCTGGGATATGCGCCCCTGACCGAACAACGCATGTGGGGCATGACCGCCCTCGACCAGTTGTACTGCCGTATCCAGTTCAAGCGGATGCACTACGTCGGTGACTTTACCCCGCTGAGCACCCGCAAGAGCCTGATGTACCCCGGCTACTACGGCGGCATCAACTGGGGCGGTGGCGCGGTCGACGAAGCCTCTGGCCTGTTGCTGGTCAATGACATCCGCATCGCCCACTGGGCACAGTTCATCGAACACGAGAAGGCCCTGGCGGCCGGCTACAATCCCACCGGCGCATCGGGCAACTATGCCGAGCAGCGCGGCGCACCCTATGGCGTCATCCACGGCATGTTCACCTCGCCGTTGGGCGTGCCTTGCATCGCCCCGCCCTACGGGACCCTGACCGCGATCGACCTGAACTCAGGGCAGATCGCTTGGCAGGTGCCCATGGGCAGCACCGAGGATACGCCGCTGCCTGGAGGGCTGCCGGGGCTGGCGATGCCCATCGGCATGCCCACCATGGGCGGGCCGCTGGTCACCCAGGGAGGGCTGGTGTTCTTCTCAGGCTCCATGGACCACTACCTGCGGGCCATGGACAGCCGCACCGGTCATGTGCTGTGGAAGGGCCGACTGCCCGTCGGCAGCCAGGCTACCCCTATCAGCTACCAGGGCAACCGCAGCGGGCGCCAGTATGTGGTGGTGACCGCTGGCGGCGCCCAAGGCCCCGGCAAGGCGAATGGCGACTACGTCATCGCCTACCGCCTGCCCTGACCGATAACCGGGGCCGGCAGTCGGCCCCATTCGACCCTTGCACTCGGCCTGGCCGAGGGAGCGCGATTCATGAACGCAGAAATTTTCGAACTGGGTGACATCCAGCTGCAGTCCGGCCGGTGCCTGCGCCAAGCCAGGCTGGCCTACCAGACCTACGGTGAACTCAATGCCGCAAAGGACAATGTCATCGTCTACCCGACGTCGTTCGCCGCCACCCATGACGACACCGCGTGGCTGATCGGCGAAGGCCGGGCTCTGGACCCGAACAAGTACTTCATCGTCGTGCCTGACGCGTTCGGCAATGGTGTGTCCAGTTCCCCCAGCAACACGCCGGCGCCGCACAACGGCAATCGCTTCCCGCACATCACCGTGCATGACAACGTGATCCAGCAGCAGCGCTTGCTGAGCGAACGCTTCGGCATCGGCAAGATCCGCCTGGCCATCGGTTGGTCGCTGGGCGGTTCCCAGGCGTTCGAGTGGGCGGCGGCCTATCCTGACCAGGTCGAACGGCTGTTCACCTTCCAGAGCGCTGCACGGACGTCGCGGCACTTCCAGGTATTCTTCGACAGCGTGCGGGCCGCGATCGAGCTCGACCCGGCCTTCGACCAGGGCTTCTATGACCAGCCGCCGCACCGTGGCCTGCGGGTCGCGGCGCGTATCTATGCCGGCTGGGGCTTCTCCCAGGCGTTCTACCGTGAACGCCTGGACCAGCGGGTGCTGGGTTATGCCTCGCTCGAGGACTTCCTGATCGACTTCTGGGAGGGCTGGTTCCTCAAGCGTGATGCCAACGACCTGCTCGCCCAGCTGTGGATGGGGCAGCATGCGGACATCAGTGCCAACCCGCGCTATCGCGGCAACATCGACCAGGCACTGGCGGCGATCAAGGCCGACACGGTGATCATGCCGTCGTCCAGCGACCTGTATTTCCCGGTGCTGGATGCCGAGCAGGAGGCTCGCGGCATCGCCCGTGCCGAGTTGCGCGTGCTTGAGTCCGACTGGGGCCATGTGGCCGGTGAGGGCCTGAACGATGCCGATACCCAGGTGATCGAGCGCGCGATCAGCGAGCTGCTCGCACGTTGAGCCCGCGGTGCTGGCGCGCTTGTCACGGCGCCAGCAGGCCGTGAGAATGCCGGGATCGCATCGACGACGATGCTCCCGTCATGCCGCAGAACAAGGAAACCGCCGGATGGCTCGCCGTACCCGTGCCGAAATGGAAGCAACCCGTGCCACCTTGCTGGCCACCGCGCGCCAGCTTTTCGGCGAGCGCGGCTATGCGCAGACCTCGATGGATGACCTGACTGCCCAGGTTCAGCTCACGCGGGGGGCGCTCTATCACCACTTTGGCGACAAGCAAGGCTTGCTGGCGGCGGTGGTGGCGGAACTCGACGCTGAAATGGACGCACGCTTGCGAGCGATCACCGACAGCGCCGAAGATGCCTGGGAGGGTTTCTGCCGGCGCTGCCACGCCTACCTCGAAATGGCCGTCGAACCACCGATCCAGCGCATCGTCCTGCGTGACGCCCGGGCGGTGCTGGGCGGTGCGTCGCCGGATGCGCAACGCCATTGCGTGGACTCGCTGCAACACCTGATCGCCAACCTGATAGAGCAGGGCATTGTCGTGCCTGTCAACCCGCATGCCCTGGCGTCACTGATCTACGGCAGCCTGGCCGAGGCTGCGTTTTGGATCGCCGAGGCCGAAGAGGGCCAGGCACGCCTGGCCGAGGGTGGAGTGGCGTTGAGTTTGTTACTGGATGGCTTGCTGGTAAGGTGACTCGTTCAAAGCTACGGCCAGGTAGACATCCCCATCTTTGTTCCGGGCTGCAATCGTTTTTTGTTCTGTGGTACCTAGTGACCAGTCGACAGCGCCCCCGCCATCAGCGTACTTGCCGGGTTCGGCAATGGCGCGCAGGAAAGCATCGCTGAGTTTTCGCCGCAGTGCGGGTGTAGGGAGGGAAGTCGTCATGTGCGGGTACTTTTTTCGAAACAGAAAAAGTACCCAAAAACCCGCAGACGCGTTGGAAATGGGCGGAATACGACGGACGGCATTGGGCTTGAGTTTAAGTTAAGCTAATGAATTTATTGTAATTTCTGGATCTCAGTGGAGGTAAGTCACAAACTATCGGGATCCCCAAAAAACATTTGGACATTCATATAAATCAGTTGGTTATGAATGGGAAATTGGTTTTGTACCCCCAGATGTACCCCTTTTTACAGCAGCTACGAGTGGATTACAGTGGACGCACCGGGGGCGGGGCTGGCGCAGAACGTGCAATCCCTCACCCATTAGCGCAACTTATGCTTTGGGCTCGTCCCAGTCGCTGCGCGTCGCAGCAGTCAGCGCATCCCAGTCATCAGGCGGGTTGCCGCGGCCCAGCATCTTCTCAAATACGGCGTAGGGATCAGATTTGCTGCCTGCAGACCGTAAGGTATTTTCGTCGTTGACCCATGCATAGACGATGACCTTGGACCTTGAGTCGTAGCGAAAGAACAGCCGAAAGCGCCTGCCGATTTTCGCCCGCCGCCAATGGCGGTAGGCGGTGCCCAGCGTATTGCCTTGTCGGAACTCATCACGGCCCGGATCGGTAGGCACAGCCTCCATGATCAGATGGCTCAGCGCCCGAAACAGCTTGACGTTGGCGTTGCTCTCAAAACCTTGCGGGTCGTTCTGCTCGGCCCGGGCGGCGGCTTCTTGCAATTTGCGTAGCTGTAACGTCACACCTTCATGGAACAACAGTGTCCAGCCATGTTGCAGCATCAGATCGCGACCTCACCATCGATATCTTCGTCCAGGTTTACGCAGTGGTTTGCGTTGGCGAGCATGGTTTGCGCCAAGTCTTCCGGCAGAGTGGTGAGGTTGCGGCCGTTTCGAATATCAGCTTCCAGCAAACCCAGGAATGCACCGATGGCAGGGTCTTCGTGGGTGGTTTCTACACGGCTGACCACGATTTCACCGCCGCGTACGTCGAATGCAATCTTGCCACCGGTGTCAATGCCTAGTAGCTGGCGGACGGATTTGGGCAATGTGACCTGTCCCTTCGAGGTCAGCGTGGCGATTTCGTGGATGGCAGGCATGAGCATTCTCCCGGATGTATTGACTGGATGGTAAGGAATAATCCTTACCTGGTCAATATTGATTCTTTGCTGATGAAGCATAGGTGGGGGAAGGGCGCTCAGTAGCAGGGCAGGACGATTTACACCACCTCTTAGGACATTAACCGGTATCGGGTGGGGCTCATTTCTCGACCGAAAGGGGCATCATCGTGCGCTGCTGGAACTCCAGTTTGCCGCCTGGCATTAGATGCTCTGTTGATGCTCGGGCGGATTATTTTCTCCATTGCTCAGATCGTCCAAGAGGTTGCTGGCAACCGCTTCCTCTGGAATTGCGAGCCCTTGGGTGTCCATAGCTATGTGCAGCGCGCTGTCCCATAGAGCCTCGACTCCGTTGAGGGCCAAATCGCGCGGTCGCGTCGGCGCTACCATCACCGCTTCGAAGTAATCTCTGCAGCCGAATCGCCAAGGGACTGCTTGCCAATTACGCATGACGTGATTGCCGATGGCGATCCCTGGCCAGTCGTAGTCGCCATGGTAGTGCCGGTGTGCGCCGGCGGCGGCCAACTGGTCGAGTAGAATTCGCTGCGCAGCGGCGGGCATGCCATCATTGCAGACCAATGGAGCACTTTGGGCACCTAGACGGTCGGCGACGATGGCTACTATGTTCGGATTCTCACACACGTAGACATTCCGACCCTCTACTTGCCAAGAATATGGTTTGCGAACCAATTGCCGTAGTGAGAGGTAGGCGGGCTCGCCAGGCAGCCAGGTGCGGGGTGTGTCTGGCACCACTGGCAAATCCGCTGATGCTCCCGGCCAGGATGAGTTGTGAATCACCAAATTCTGCCTCGGTGACCTTCCGTGATCGATGAGACCATTCTTCAGTCCTCTTCGCTATTTGCCAAGCTTCCCCTGCGAGCCAAATACTTGGGAGTTTTTTGTGTCGGGGGTGCTGAGCATCTTCGGTTGGGGGCATCCTTTTCGAACCATCCAAAGTATGCCCTCAAATATGCCCGAAATGTAGCAATTTGCTGGAAGTAAATGGTTGTTCGAGGCTAGAAAACGCAGAAATGATCAGCTAACGAGCATGCGCGAAGCCCCTAAAGACTGTCAGGGTCGCCGAAGAACATCTGTATCCGTGACCGCAGCCAGCGCTCCGCCGGGTCGTTATCCTGCGCGCCACGCCAGGCCATGTGCAGCTCGAAACTACGTACCGGTATCGGCAAGTCCTCCGCCCGCAACCCGCCGGCAGCTGTCAGCGCATCGGCGGTGTAGTCCGGTACCGTCGCCACGATATCGGTCCCCGCCAGCAAGCTCCCCAACCCGTTGAATTGCGGTACCGCCAGCACGACATGGCGCTTGCGACCCAGCTCGTCCAGCGCCTCGTCGATAAAGCCAGACAAGTCCCCGGCAAACGACACCAATGCATGTGGCCGCGCGCAGAAGTCGTCCAGGGTGATGCTGCCAGGCACGCTGTCGGCGCGCAGCAGTTTCGGCGCGCTGCGGCGCAGCACCTTGCGCTTGGCGTTGGCGGGCAGTTCGCTGGTGTAGCTGACGCCCACCGAGATTTCCCCTGAGGCCAGCAGGGTCGGCATCAGCAGGTAGTTCACCCGGCGCACCACCAGCACGATGCCAGGGGCCTCGGCGCGAATGCGCTTGAGCAGTTGCGGCAGCAGGGCGAACTCGGCGTCGTCCGACAGGCCGATGCGGAATACGGCATTGCTGGTGGCAGGGTCGAATTCGGCTGCGCGGCTGACCGCGGTGGAAATCGAATCCAGCGCGGGCGACAACAGCGCGAAGATCTCGTGAGCCCGTGCCGAGGGCTCCATGCTGCGGCCAGTGCGCACGAACAACGGGTCGTCGAACAGGTTGCGCAGGCGCGACAAGGCCGCGCTGATGGCTGGCTGGCCGAGGAACAGTTTTTCCGCTGCACGGGTCACGCTGCGCTCGTGCATCAGCGTTTCGAACACAATCAGCAAGTTGAGGTCTACACGACGCAGGTCGTTTCGATTCATCGGTGCGCTTCGCCTGAAGGGGGGCAGGGGTGAATCTTAAGGCCAAAGGCTGTTACCCTGCACGGCTTTACGGGAGCCAATTGCACGGAAAGCCAGGTGCCCAATCGATGACAGGCATGTCGACTATTAATGACCACTGGTGGTCTAACTGCAAAAGCCCGGATAGAGTCAGTGGTAATTAGAGGTTCACAAAGGCGAGGTTTGCGATGTCCCGCATGATCCGTTTCCACAAGTTCGGCGCTGCCGATGTGCTCCGTTGCGAGGAGCAGGCCGAACCGTCTCCCGCTGCCGACGAAGTGCAAATTCGCGTCGAGGCGGTTGGCGTCAGCTGGTATGACGTGCTCTGGCGGCAGAACCTGGCGCCCTCGCAGGCACGCCTGCCGGCCGGTATCGGCCATGAGATGGCCGGTGTGGTGACGGCGGTCGGTGAAGGGATCGAAGACATTGCCGTGGCTGACCGGGTCGCCAGTTTTCCCGCTACCAGCGCCAATGACCACCCGGTATACGGGGATGTCATCGTGCTGCCACGGACCGCGATCACACGCTATCCGCAGGTGCTTACCCCGATCGAGGCCAGCGTGCACTATACGCCGCTGCTGATTGCCTATTTCGCCTACGTGGACCTGGCACGGGCCAAGGCCGGGCAGACTGCCCTGGTCACCGACGCCAGCCACTGTGCTGGCCCCGCTTTCGTGCAGTTGGGCAAGGCGCTGGGGCTTAAAGTGTTCGCCGCCACCAAGGATGCCGAGCAGCGTGACTACCTGCTGGGCCTGGGCGCCGACAAGGTGATCGTCACCGAAGAGCAGGACCTGTTGATGCAGGTCGGCAAGTACACCGATGGGCGCGGCGTGGACATGGTTCTGGACGGCATGGGCGGGCCGCAGATGTCGTTGCTGGGCGATGTGCTGGCACCGCGGGGCAGCCTGGTACTGTATGGCCTGCAAGGCGGCAACCAGACGCCGTTCCCAGCCTGCGCGGCCTTCCAGAAGAACATCCAGTTCTACGTGCACTGCATCGGTAACTTCACTGGCAAGCCGGAACTGGGTATCAGCCAGGACCAGGTGGCGCTGCAGCGTGCCTTGCGTGACATCAACCAGTTCACCGCCGACCAGTTGCTGACCCCGCAGATCATCAAGGTGTACCCGTTCGAGCAGGTGGTGGAGGCGCATCGCTACATGGACCAGTGCCCCTGTGGTGGGCGCGTGGTGTTGGATATGGCGCAGCATTGACCACTGCAGTTCACCGTGAACCCGGGCCAGCCCCGGGTTTTTTGTGCGCGGAATAAAGTAACGTCATCGTTAAAGTGGGAATATTCCTACAATAAAAGACGAAGCGGACTACATATAATTCATTAATTAAATGCCAATGGAAACATGCCGCCAATCATTTGCGGTTGCACGTGGGTGGTTAGAGGGTCAAGGTGAATTTGGCGCTTTGCTGAATGGTTTTTTTACCGTGATCTGTATCTTCAATTCGCTTCGCATCACTCGATAATGGCGCAATGATACTTTGTGCAAGGAGTAAGGGATGCGTACGGCTAGGCCTGAATCAGAGCATTGCAGGGGTGAATTCTTCTCCATGGCCTGGCGACAGTGAAGGCTCACGTCACTTTATTCAATTGTAGGAAGTTTCTTCTGTAAAAGCCTGGCGCAGTGTAAGCCTGAACAACTTGCTTGGGCGTGCGCCGGCGACTTGAAGTGGTGAGGTGATCCGTGACTGCTATTCACGACCAGGCAATGCATTATATTTACCAGCAAGTACTCGAACGCTTGCTCGCCCATATGTCACAGGCGCAACGGGCCTCCTTGCAGTTGTTGATACAACGTTTATTGGTAGCCGCAGGCGGGCCTGAATATATCGGCACCTTTCGCCTGCAGGTATTGCAAGGCAGTGACCGCCAGGGTGCGCGGCTGCTGGCGATGTTGCGTGCTGCGCAGCTGAGCATCGCCATGCGTGCACCGGTTACTTTTCAACTGCGCGTGCTGGTGGTGAGCTTGCCGGTGGCCGGCAGCCCTACGCTGCAAGGGCTCGATCAAGGCTTCAGTGCGCTGTTCATGCAGGATGACCCGCGGGTGCAACTGCAAATGATCGAGGGGCGCGAAGTGGTGCCGTTCAGTTGCCGCCCCCGTGTGGCGTCCGAGCGCTGGTTGCCGACCAGGGAAGCGCTGCTGATGTTTGGCCACCTGATCGATGCCAGGCCAGAAGCGTTGCTGGGTAGCCGCCTGCACCTGGAACTGGCGGCGGCCGTAAGCTTCGCGCTGCAGGCTCAGGCGCCCGCCGACGCAATGGTCACCGCCTTGCCCGCAGGGCAGCGCCGCCGCTACCTGGCGTGGGCGCTGCGTAGCCAGCGCCTGGCGGGGCAACGTGGCCCTTACCTGGCCCACCATTGCCTGTCGACGCTGGCCGAGGGCCTGGCGCGCTTGCATGGGGCCACGGGGCTGGCGCCCGGCAACCCGGCGGATCAGCCTGCGGGGGCTGCGCTCAAGGGGGGGGCGGTGCGGTTGATAGCCATTGATGACCTGCTGCCGCCGTTGCTGGGCGGGCAGCAGTTGGATGCCATGCTGGGCTGGCACTTCGCGGCGGCCGAGACGGCCTGCTCGCCGTTGGCCGCGTTCGTCGACCCATTGGCCTTGGCCCAGTTGCAGGAACTGCGGGCCCGCAGCCTGGAGCCTCAAGCCACCCGGCCGCCCTTGAGGCTGGCGGGGGGGCCGGGCGACAGCAAGCCTGCCGACGAACCTGTGCTGCAGTTTGGCAAGGCCTATGGCCTCAGCCAGGCCCAACTGGAATGCCTGCTCTGCAAGCCGTTCGCCAGGCAGGGCAAGAACCTCGAGCGTTTTCTGCGCGCTCGCCATGCCGACATGCTGGTGGCGTTGCCTTACCTGCACCGGGCCATGCAAGGCAAACCTTGCCCTGCGGCGGTCAAAGCCTGGCTGGTGAACACCAGTGGGCTATCACTGGCGCAACTGCGGGCAGTCTACGGCGGTAAGATGCCGCTACCTGCGTGGCGCCTGCTCAGTGCGTTGGCGCGCCGCGACGCGCACTTGCGGCTGTTACCGCGCCACGCCGCTGAACGGCGGCACAGCCCCGCGAGGCAACCTTGATGGCGCGAACAGCGGCCGGCGAGTTCGCTTATCGGCGGGTCTACCGCTACCTGGAAGCGTTGATTGGCCAGGCGACGGCTGGTGGTCCGAACCGGCTGCCGTCCTTGCGTGAGCTGTCGCGGCGGCTGCGGGTATCGCTGGCAACGGTGCAGAGCGCCTACAGCCTGCTGGAGGAGGAGGGTCGTGTGCACTGCCTGCCACGCTCGGGCTATTTCGTTCGCCTGGCTGACCTGCAGCAAGGTGGCATGCCCCGGCAGGCGCCCCAGCTCGCACAACCGTTGCTGGAGCGCGCCTTGTTCACCCACGAGCGGCGCCTGGCCCGCCAGCGCGAGCGCGGCGCTGGCCCTTGGGAAGTGCAGGGCAGTGCGCGCCTGCGCGACGCGCTGGCGGAGCGATACACCCGTTGCTCGCGCCAGTACTGGCGGGCCGATGACGTTCAGGTGGCCCCGGATGTTCCGGCGTTGCTGGAAACGCTGCTTGCAGCGCTGGCCCTGCAAAGCGGCACCACGGTGCTGGTACAGTCGCCCTGTTGCGGGCACGTGCTGCGTGCTTTGGCGCGCGCTGGCATGCGGGTGTTGGAGGTGCCACCCGATCCACGTGGCAACCCGGACCTGCAGGCCGTGGCCAGGCTGTTGGGCTGCGAGCCGGTCCGTCTGCTGGTGATGCCGTCCTGCCTTGGCCTGCCGCAAGGGCGGCTGGTCTCCCTGCATTATCAGCAGCAGCTTGGCCTGCTGTTGAGCCAGCACAGCGTATGGCTGCTGGAGAACGACCTGGACAGCGAGCTTTGCTACAGCGGCCCACCCGCGACCCGCCTGCGCGATTGGGTCGATCCGCGCAGGTTGATGATCATGGGGGCGTTCGAGGCTGCAGTAGGGCCCGAAGCGCCGTATGCCTACGTACTGAGCCTGGATACCGCCCTGGCCAAGGCGTTCTGCGAGCGGGCGTTCCGCCTTGCGCCGCTGCGGCTGCTGGCGCTGGCCCACCTGTTGGCCAAGGGCGATATCGAAGCGCAACTGGTGGCGTTGCGCAGCAACCTGCAGCAGCGCACGCAAAACCTCGCCTGCGCGCTGACCGCGCAGTTTGCCCAGCGGGTGGTGCTGGAGCCCCCGCAAGGCGGGCGCATGCTGTGGGTGCGCTTCGAGCAGCCGCTGGCCTGGGATGCCATTGCCACGGCCTTGGCAGGTTGCGCATTGCATGCATTGCCGGGGGAACAGTTCAGCTTGCACGGCCGCTACCGGCAGCACCTGGCGCTGATGTGGCTGGGCGACTGCCCAGGCGACCTGCAACAAGCCGTGCAGCGCCTGGCCCAGGCCCTGGAACTTCGCCGCAGGCGGGTGCGGCGGTTCCCCCCTGAATCATAGGGCACTGCATGCCCAAGGGCGCGTTCGCGGCCGTTCTTGCAGAGGCGAGCTGACCCACGGCACTTGCCAGGCCCCTGGGTCTGTATGTATAACCAGTGCCTTGTTCCCGCTACCTGACCCAGTCCGTGATTGCCCACTCCGTCGACGACCCGTTCTATTACCTGCACAACTTCCGCCAGGTACTGCTGTGGGTCGAACAGCGCTACCAGGACCTGCTCGATGAACAGGAACTGGCGTTCATCCATGCCTTCGGCCAACTTAGCGCGCCAGCCCAGGCCTTGATGGTGCGCATGGTAATGCGCAAGGGCGAACTGTTTCGCAGCGACCGCCTCGTCTATGAGGAAATAGGCGACACCGAACTGGCCCTGCAGCCACTCAAGGCCCTGGGCTGGGTCCGCGAGCCCGAGCAACTGCACTTGGAGCAACTGTTCGCCTTGCTGCGCAAAGACGAACTGGCGTGCTGTTTCGCCGCCCAATTGAGCCGCCCGCGTGCCGCCAAGCATGACTTGCTGGCCCAGCTGCAGCCGCTGCAACTGGCCGCCCGGTCTTTGGCCGAGTGGTACCCGGGCAGTGAGTTGCGCATCTTGCAGTGGTGCCTGCAACCGCTCTGCGACCGCATGCGGCTGCTGTTCTTCGGCAACCTCTACCAGGACTGGTCAGAGTTCGTGCTTGCCGACCTGGGGCTGCTGCGCTACGAGCAGGTGCCCTTCAGCGCCGATTCGCGTGCCCTGCAGCAACGCGCCGATATCGACCTGGCCATGGTGCTGCATGAGTGTGCCGAGCGCCTGGAGCAGGGCGAACACCCTCAGTCGGTAATCACGGCAATACAGCACCTGCACTGCGACAACCCTTGGCTGGCCCGGCGCCGTGCGCGGTTGCAGTTCGCCCTGGGCCAGCAATGCGAGCGCCTGGGTGACTGGGACCAGGCCATGGCGGTTTATGCGCAGTGCAGCCATGCCCAGGCGCGTATTCGCCAGGTGCGGGTGCTGGAGCGCAGCGAACGTTGGCCGCAGGCCCATGCCCTGGCGTTGCAACTGGCAGCGGCACCGGCCAATGCACTGGAGGTCCAGGCGCTGGAGCGTATGTTGCCACGCCTGTCCCGCAAGCTCGGTGGCCCGCCACAGCGCCGCCAGCGCGTGGCGCCGCTGGCACTGATCGAACTGGAATTGCCCCGTGAGCACGCCGCGCTAGGCGTTGAAGAGGCCGTGCGCCAGCACCTGGCCGCCGAGGGCGGGCAAGCCCATTATGTGGAGAACACGCTGTTCAACAGCCTGTTTGGCCTGCTGTGCTGGGAGGCGATCTTCGCCCCTGTGCCTGGCGCGTTCTTCAACCCGTTCCAGGCCGCGCCGCAGGACCTGCACGACAGCGACTTCCAGCAGCGCCGTAGTGCCCTGTTCGAGCAATGCCTGGCGCGGCTCGACGATGGTAGCCACCACCAGGCGATCCTGGATTGCTATGCAGCCAAACACGGGCTGCAGTCACCGTTCGTGTTCTGGTCGATGCTCAGCGAGGCGCTGCTGCAGCAGGCCCTGGCCTGCCTGCCGGCTGCGCAGTTGAAGCACTGCTTCGTGCGCCTGCTGCAGGACATTCGCAGCAACCGTGCGGGCATGCCCGACCTTATCCAGTTCTGGCCCGAGCAGGGGCGTTATCGCATGGTCGAGGTCAAAGGCCCCGGTGACCGCCTGCAGGACAACCAGTTGCGCTGGCTGGCATTCTGCCAGCAGCACGGACTGCCCGTCGCGGTCTGCCATGTGCGTTGGAGTGACGCCGCTTGAGCTACAGCGTGGCGGTGCGTGCCTTGTGCGAGTTCAGTGCCAAGGTCGGCGACCTCGACCTGCGCTTCACGCCGTCGCCCACCGCCCAGGAGGGCATCGAGGGCCACCAGCGGGTAGTGGCCCGGCGTGCGGCCGGCTACGAGTCGGAAATTACCCTCGAGGGCCAGTTCGAAGGCCTTCGGGTGCGGGGGCGTGCTGACGGTTACGACCCTGGCTGCAACCGGCTGGAAGAGATCAAGACCCACCGTGGCGACCTGGCCCGGCAACCAGCCAACCACCGCCAGCTGCACTGGGCGCAGGCCAAGGTGTACGGCTGGCTGATGTGCCAGGCCCGGCAACTGGCGAGCATCGAGGTGGCTTTGGTGTACCTGGACGTCGACAGCGATAGTCAGACCCTGTTCAGTGAGCACTGCACGGCCGCTGAGTTGCAGGCATTCTTCCAGGTTCAGTGCCAGCGCTTTCTGGGCTGGGCCCAGTTCCAGCAGCAGCGCCTTTGCGAACGTGACCACGGCCTTCAGGCGCTGCGCTTTCCCTACCNNCGCTTTCCCTCCCCAGCGTTCCGCCAAGGCCAACGGCAACTGGCAGAAACCCTGTACAAGGCGGTGAGCACTGGCCGTTGCCTGATGGCCCAGGCCAGCACGGGCATCGGCAAGACCCTGGGCACCTTGTTTCCTTTGCTCAAAGCCATGGTGCCCCAGCAACTGGACAAACTGTTCTTTCTCACGGCCAAGACCCCGGGCCGGGCGCTGGCCCTGGATGCCATGCGCCAGATCACCACGGGCGATACCCAGCCTGGGTTACGCACCCTGGAACTGATCGCTCGCGACAAAGCCTGCGAGTACCCGGATAAAGCCTGCCATGGCGAGTCCTGCCCGCTGGCGGCCGGCTTCTACGACCGCTTGCCGGCCGCGCGCACGGCCGCTGCGGCCGTGCCGATGCTGGACCGTACCCAGCTGCGCGAAGTGGCCTTGGCGCATCAGGTGTGCCCGTACTACCTGGGCCAGGAGATGGCCCGCTGGGCCGACGTTCTGGTTGCCGATTACAACTATTACTTCGACGCCCACGCCTTGCTGTTCGGGCTGACACAGCTCAACCAGTGGCGGGTCGCGGTTCTGGTCGACGAGGCTCACAACCTGGTCGAGCGCGGGCGGGGCATGTACAGCGCCAGCCTCGATCAGGGGCAGTTGCTGGCGTTGCGCCAAAGCAAACCCCATGGGCTGGGCAGTGCGCTGGACCGCCTGAACCGCCAGTGGAACGCCCTGTACAAAGAGCAACGGGCACCGTACCAGGCCAGCGAAGCGCTGCCGCATGACCTTTTGCGCGCCCTGCAGCAGTGTATCGGGCTGATCCAGGAGCAGATGAACCAGGCGCCCACGCACATCGACCCGCAGGTGCTGCAGTTCTTCTACCAGGCCTTGCAGTTCAGCCGGGTAGCCGAACTGTTCGACGAGCATTTCCTGTTCGATATCAGCCAGCGCCAAGGGCCGCGCAAGCGCCGGCTGGCGACCTTGTGCCTGCGCAATGTCACCCCGGCACGGCTGCTGGCACCGCGCATGCGTGCGGCGCGCAGTGTCACCCTGTTCTCTGCCACGCTGAGCCCGCGGCAGTTCTACAGCGACCTGCTGGGCATGCCGGCCGATACGGCGTGGCTGGAAGTGGCAGCGCCGTTTCGTGCCGAACAACTGCAGGTGCGCATTGCCAGCCAGGTGTCTACCCGGTACCAGCAGCGCCAGGCTTCGCTGGCACCGATCGTAGAGTTGATTGCCCGGCAGTATGAGCGCCAGCCGGGTAATTACCTGGCGTTCTTCAGCAGTTTCGAGTACCTGCAGCAGGTCGCCGGGCTGCTGGCCGAGCGCTACGCGCAGATCCCATTGTGGGCCCAGGCCCCGGGCATGGACGAAGCGGCGCGGCAGGCGTTCCTCGACCGCTTTGTCGCCGACGGCCAAGGCATCGGCTTTGCCGTGCTGGGTGGTGCGTTCGGTGAAGGGGTGGACTTGCCGGGCACCCGCCTGATCGGCGCCTTCGTCGCCACGCTCGGGCTGCCCCAGGTCAACCCGGTCAACGAGCAGTTCAAGCAGCGCCTGGGTCGGCAATTTGGCGCGGGTTTCGATTATGCCTATCTCTACCCCGGGGTGCGCAAAGTGATCCAGGCAGCGGGGAGGGTGATCCGGGGGGACCAGGACCGTGGCGTACTGGTATTGATCGATGAGCGTTTCGCCGAGCCGAGGGTGCAGCAGATGTTCCCGGGCTGGTGGCCGCAAGGCGAGCAGTGTACCTGACCGCTGCGTTGAGCACCTGGCACTGCGCAGGCAGGCCCAAGGTCGTTCAGGGGGCTCGATTGGGGTAAGATCACCTCCATGCCTGATACAAAGTCCTTGTATATCAAGATGATGGCACTGTCTTGGGCCAGAATGGCCTGACCGTTAGTTTGTCATGCAGACTCGCTGGCATGCCGTTTTGATCTGCTCCAGCGTCGGCCCGCTGTGCTGCCGGCCAACGCCCCGCTACAGGATTCACGTTTTGTCCGACCTCTCGAAAAATCCGCTGCTGCAGTACATGGCCCGCCTGGCCCCATCCAGCCAGCAAACCATGCGCTACATCCTTCAGGACGCCGCCGACCGCTTGGGGTTCGTCGACTGCAATATCGTCGACGTTCCCTGGCATCGGCTCGAGCCCGGCCATGTGATCGCTCTGGTGGCCGCCCTGCGGGCCGATGGTTACGCGCCCAACAGCTCTTCGCTGTACGTCAACGCCATCCGTGGGGTGATGAACGAGGCCTGGCGCCAGGGCCTGATCGACCACGAGCAGTTGCTACGCATCCGCGAGGTCAAGCCGGCAACCGGCACCCGCCTGCCGCCCGGGCGCAACCTGCGGCGTAGCCTGATTCGCGAACTGATGGACGTGTGCGCTGCCGACCCGCGGCCGCAAGGGGTGCGCGATGCGGCGATCATTGCCTTGCTGTATGGCACAGGCATGCGCAAGTCGGAATCGGTCGACATCGACCTTGCCCAGGTTGATTTCGCCGCGCGCAGCCTGCAAGTGGTGGGCAAGGGCAACCACCAGTTGATCAAGTACGCGCCGCCCTGGGCGTTCGAGAAGCTGCAGGCGTGGCTCGACCTGCGTCGCCAGGCCCTGCCGGCCGGTGTCGAAGACGACCCGTTCCTGTTCAACCGCATCCGCCGCGGCAACCACATCACCCGGGCGCGTATCACCAAGCATGCCATCTACTACATCGCCCGCCAGCGCGGGGCGCAGGTGGGGGTCAAGATCATGCCGCACGACTTCCGCCGCGCGTTCATCACCCGGGTGATCGAGGAGCATGACCTGTCGATTGCGCAAAAGCTGGCACACCATGCCAATATCCAGACCACGGCCATCTACGACCGGCGTGACGACAACGAACGCCGCCGTGCGGTAGACCGTTTCGACTACTGAGCGCCGACCAGCGTAGGCCTCGCCAGCACCGAAACAGGGCCTGGGCACGCCCCCGCTTTGTGCGGCCCCCGCGGCGGTGCCCGATGGCGGAGCGAGCGGTAAAAATAATTCATCTGCCTTCACCTGCGGAGTTGGCCCGCAACCTGCTATATCCAGCCTGCGAATTTGATCGAGTGGTCAGGCCGTGCGCACTAACCGGCGCCCGCCGCTGACCCTCTTACCGGCCAGCAGGCCACGAATTTCAGGGGCTGCAGGATGTCGCTCGCGGAGCAGATCGAACACCACCAAGACGATGCAGGCTGGAGCGCCCACCTGCAATTGCGCTTTGTCCAGCGTGCGGGCACGACCCGCCTTGGTGCGTGGAAACATTTCGGACCTCTTTTGGTGCAGCGCCCGTTCTATCCGGAAGGTGCACCCTGCCATGTGTATGTACTGCACCCGCCGGGTGGCATCGTTGCCGGCGATCGTCTGGAGCTCGACATTCAGCTGGAAGCTGGCAGCCACGCCCTGCTGACCATGCCCGGTGCCAGCAAGTTTTACCGCAGCATCGGCCCGACCGCACGGCTGACCCAGCGCTTCCACCTGGCCGCTGGCAGCACCCTGGAATGGTTGCCCCAAGACAGCATTTTCTTCTCCGGTGCCCGTGCCCGGCTCGCCAGCCACTTCACCCTTGAGCCCGGCGCCCGGTTGCTGGCCTGGGAAACGCTGTGCCTGGGCCGCCCGGTGATGCTCGAACGGTTCGACCAGGGTGCACTCGACAGCCTGTTGCACATCACCCTGGCCGGCGAAACGGGCCTGCATGAGCGCCTGCGTATCGAAGGCGGCCAGCTGGGCAAGCTCGGTGGCCACCCACTGCTAGCCACCTTCTGTGCCGCGCCGGCCGATCAGGCATTGCTGGAGCAGGTAAGGCCCATGCTCGATGAGCTGGGCACCCCTGCCGGCGCGACGCTGCTCGGTTCGCTGCTGGTGATCCGCCTGCTCGACCATGACAACCAACAATTGCAACGCACCCTGCAACGCCTGTGGCATGTGCTGCGCCCGGCCGTTCTCGGCCTGCCTGCCTGCCCGCCACGTATCTGGGCCACCTGAGAGAGCGCCATGGAGCTGACCCCAAGAGAGAAAGACAAACTGCTGCTGTTCACTGCCGCCTTGTTGGCAGAACGGCGCCTGGCCCGTGGCCTGAAACTCAACTACCCGGAGGCCGTAGCGCTGATCAGCGCCGCCGTGCTGGAAGGGGCCCGTGATGGGCGCACCGTCGCTGAGCTGATGAGCATGGGCCGCGAGGTGTTGAGCCGTGACCAGGTCATGCCTGGCATCGCCGAGATGCTTCACGACGTACAGGTCGAAGCGACCTTTCCGGATGGCACCAAGTTGGTGACCGTGCATGACCCGATCGTCTGAACCTGCCGAGGAACGCTGCATGATCCCAGGTGAAATCCAGGTCGCCGCTGGCGACATCGAATTGAACAGTGGCCGCGCCACGGTCAGTGTCAGCGTAGCCAACCATGGCGACCGCCCGGTGCAGGTCGGCTCGCATTACCACTTCTACGAAGTCAACGAGGCGCTGGTGTTCGAGCGCGGGCCAACCCTGGGCTTTCGCCTGGATATCCCGGCCGGCACTGCCGTGCGCTTCGAGCCGGGCCAGGCCCGTACCGTGCAACTGGTGGCCTACGCTGGCAAGCGCGAAGTCTACGGCTTTCAGGGCAAGGTGATGGGCGCACTGGAGGGCAGGGCATGAGCCGAATTTCCCGCCAGGCCTATGCCGACATGTTCGGCCCTACCGTGGGTGACCGTGTGCGCTTGGCCGACACGGCATTGTGGGTCGAAGTAGAGAAGGACTACACCGTCTACGGCGAAGAAGTGAAGTTCGGCGGCGGCAAGGTCATCCGCGATGGCATGGGGCAGGGCCAGATGCTGGCCGCCGAGGCCATGGACCTGGTGTTGACCAACGCGTTGATCATCGACCACTGGGGTATCGTCAAGGCCGATATCGGCATCAAGCACGGGCGTATCGCCGTGATCGGCAAGGCCGGCAACCCCGACGTGCAACCAGGCGTCAACATACCCGTAGGGCCAGGGACCGAAGTGATCGCCGCCGAGGGCAAGATCGTCACTGCCGGCGGGGTCGACTCGCACATCCATTTCATCTGCCCGCAGCAGGTGGACGAGGCGCTCAACAGCGGTGTAACCACCTTCATCGGTGGCGGCACTGGCCCGGCTACCGGAACCAACGCCACCACCTGCACCCCGGGCCCGTGGTACCTGGCGCGCATGCTGCAGGCTGCCGACAGCCTGCCGATCAACATCGGTTTGCTGGGCAAGGGCAACGCCTCGCGCCCTGAAGCGTTGCGCGAGCAGATCGCTGCCGGGGCGGTCGGGCTCAAGCTGCACGAGGACTGGGGCTCGACACCGGCGGCCATCGACTGTTGCCTGGGCGTAGCCGAAGAAATGGATATCCAGGTGGCGATCCATACCGACACACTCAACGAATCGGGCTGTATCGAAGACACGCTGGCGGCGATCGGTGACCGCACCATCCACACCTTCCACACCGAAGGTGCCGGTGGCGGCCATGCCCCCGACATCATCCGTGCGGCCGGGCAGGCAAACGTGCTGCCGTCCTCGACCAACCCGACACTGCCGTACACCATCAACACGGTGGACGAGCACCTGGACATGCTCATGGTCTGCCACCACCTGGACCCAAGCATTGCCGAGGACGTGGCGTTTGCCGAGTCGCGCATCCGCCGTGAAACCATCGCTGCCGAGGACATCCTCCACGACATGGGCGCTTTCGCCATGACCTCGTCCGACTCCCAGGCCATGGGCCGGGTGGGCGAGGTGGTGCTGCGCACCTGGCAAGTGGCGCACCAGATGAAGCTGCGCCGTGGCCCACTGGCACCGGATACCCACTACAGCGACAACTTCCGGGTCAAGCGCTACATCGCCAAATACACCATCAACCCGGCGCTCACCCATGGCATCGGCCACGAGGTGGGCTCGGTCGAAGTGGGCAAGCTGGCAGACCTGGTGCTGTGGTCGCCGGCATTTTTCGCGGTCAAGCCCGCCTTGGTACTGAAGGGCGGCATGATCGTCACCGCGCCCATGGGCGATATCAACGGGTCCATCCCTACGCCCCAGCCGGTGCATTACCGCCCGATGTTCGGCGCGTTGGGCGCAGCCCGCCATGCCACGCGCATGACCTTCCTGCCCAAGGCCGCCATGGACCGTGGCCTGGTCGAGCAATTGAACCTGCGCAGCCTGATCGGCGTGGTGGACGGGTGCCGCCGGGTGCGCAAGCCGGACATGGTCCACAACACCCTGCAACCGCTGATCGAGGTCGACGCGCAAACCTACCAGGTGCGTGCCGATGGCGAGCTGCTGGTCTGCGAACCGGCCAGTGAACTGCCGCTGGCCCAGCGCTATTTCCTGTTCTGAAGGAGCACCGATGATTGTCTTGACCCAGCGGATTACCGAACCCGGCGCACGTGCTGTCACGGGTACCGTCACCCTCGATGTGGACAGCCGCATCAAGAGCCGCCTGCGGGTGACGCTGGACGATGGTCGCGAAGCCGGCCTGATGCTGGAGCGTGGCCACCTGCTGCGTGGCGGCGAGCTGTTGGCCGATGCCGAGGGCACCCAGCTGATCCGCGTGCTGGCAGCGCCCGAGGCGGTGTCCACCGTGCGCTGTGCCGACCCGCACCTGCTGGCGCGCGCGGCCTACCACCTGGGCAACCGCCATGTCCCGCTGCAGATCGAGCCCGGCCTGTTGCGCTTCCAGCACGACCATGTGCTGGACGAGATGCTGCGTGGCCTGGGCCTGACTGTCGAGGCCGAGCAGGCCCCGTTCGAGCCCGAAGCGGGTGCCTACCAAAGTGCGCCACACAGCCACAGCCACGCTCACGGCCACGATCACCCGTTCGTGCGCTTGCCTGCCCATTCCTGAACTGCCCTGGAGCAACCGATGAAAAAGACTTTCGCCCTGTTTCTGCTGATGCTGGCCGTGCCGGCTTTCGCCCACCCCGGGCATGACAGCAACCCCTTGCATGACGGCCTTCTGCACCCGCTGACCGGGCTCGACCACCTGCTGATGCTGCTGGGCACCGGCGTACTGGCGGCGCTGACCCGGCGCAACCTGACCTTGCCACTGGCGACCCTGGCCGCGATGTTCGGCGGGGCGGTATGTGGGCATCTGTTCGGGGACGTGCTGGGCATGGAAACGCTGATCGCTGTGTCGCTGCTGGTGGCCGCAGGTGCCGTGCTGCTGCCTGGCCGGCAACAGCTGCTGGCCTTGGCGATGCCGGTGTTCGCGCTGTTCCATGGCTGGGCGCATGGCGTCGAGGCCACGCCAAGCGCGTTCTGGCAGTTCAGCGCCGGCTTTGTCACGGTCAGCGGGCTGTTGCTGGCCGCCGGCTTTGCGGTCGGTTGCCTGCTGCGCCGCCATGCTGGCCTGCAAAAAGCTTTCGGCGGTGGCCTGCTGGCCGGCGCCGCGCTGGTACTGGCCGGCTGATGAACAGCGATCTGGCGTTGCTGCGCCTGCTGCAACTGGCCAGCCCAGGCCTGCCGGTAGGTGGCTTCACCTATTCACAGGGCCTGGAGTGGGCCGTGGAGGCGGGCTGGGTAAGGGATGTGCACGGGTTCACTGCGTGGCAGCGTGAGCAGTTGCACGACACCCTGGTCGGCCTGGACTGGCCGGTGCTCGCCCGCTTGTACCAGGCCTGCCAGGCCGAGGATGCGCAAGCCTTTGCTCATTGGAGCCGCTTTTTGCTGGCAAACCGTGAGACCGCCGAGTTGCGCCTGGAAGAACAGCAGCGCGGGGCGGCCCTGGCACGGCTACTCGACGGCTGGCAGCTGGGCCAGGCGCCGGCGTGGCGTACCAGCCTCGAGCTGACCCAGTTGGGCGGCATGGCCTGGTTGGCTGTGCACTGGGCCATCCCCTTGCGCCAACTGGCCCTGGGGCATGGCTTTGCCTGGCTGGAGGGCGCGGTCATGGCCGGTGTCAAGTTGGTGCCGTTCGGCCAGCAGGCGGCCCAGACCCTGCTGCGTGACCTGGCCACCGATTTGCCCGCAGCCATCGACCAGGCCCTGACCCTGGGTGACGACCAGCTCGGGGGTGGCCTGCCGTTGCTGGCCATTGCCTCATCGCGTCACGAAACCCAATACACCCGTTTGTTCCGTTCCTGAGGACTGCCTGCATGCATAGCTATCAACAACCCCTGCGCGTCGGTGTCGGCGGCCCGGTCGGCTCCGGCAAGACCGCACTGCTCGAAGCCCTGTGCAAAGCCATGCGCGATCACTACCAGATTGCCGTGGTCACCAACGACATCTACACCAAGGAAGACCAGCGCATCCTCACCGAAGCCGGCGCGCTGGAGCCGGAGCGCATCGTCGGGGTGGAAACCGGCGGCTGCCCGCACACGGCGATTCGCGAAGACGCCTCCATGAACCTGGCGGCGGTCGAGGCGCTGGCGCGCAAGTTCGGCAACCTCGAAGTCATTTTCGTGGAAAGTGGCGGTGACAACCTCAGCGCCACATTCAGCCCGGAGCTGGCCGACCTGACCATCTACGTGATCGACGTAGCCGAGGGCGAGAAGATTCCGCGCAAGGGTGGCCCGGGCATCACCAAGTCTGACTTCCTGGTGATCAACAAGACCGACCTGGCACCGTATGTGGGGGCTTCGCTGGAGGTGATGGAGCGCGATACCCAGCGCATGCGCCCACAGCGCCCATGGACCTTCAGCAACCTGAAGAAAGGCGAGGGGCTGCAGGCAGTGATCGATTTCATTGTCGAACGCGGAATGCTGGGTGTGCGTGGTTAAACCGCCGCGCACACCGGCGTAGGCGGTGCCACGCACCGCAGAGCTGTCGCCTGTTCAGCCAGAATGGGCGATAGGCTCGTCACCCAGTTCCTCGGCTGCCTCTTCATCGCCAGGCAGCGCGGTTATCACGCTGAAGTCGCTGACTTCCACCTGGCCGCCGCCATAACCCAGCAAGTGGAAGGAAAACGCCTTGCGATCGGTCGGGTTGTCGAAGCGGAAGTCCATCTCCAGTGGCTGATCGGTGGTGACTTGCACCTCGGCAGGCAGACCCAGCGGTACGTCCTGTTCCAGTTGCTTGGCCTTGAGCTGGATATAGGCCACGTGCCTCGGGTCCAGCGAGCGGACCTTGATGCGTACCCGGGTACGCGAGCCCCCTGGCATTTCCAGGTACTGGGCACCGATCAGGTTGTCGGCCCAATCATCCTGAATGTGCTTGCGCAGCCTGATCGGCGCAGGGCCGCCAAACTGGTAGCGCAGGTTCAGCGGCGTCTGCAGCAGCGACTGGTCGAGCACGCCGGCCAGGGCACCGATCTGCTGCCCGAGCAGGTTATCACCGCTGCCAAGGTAGCGGGCCTGCCCGGCGATGAAGCCCTCACTGGCGTAACGCCGGCACCGTTGTTGAAAATCGCACTCGGTAAACACCCCTTGGCCGTTGTGGTAGCGCAGCATGCCGTTGGTGTAGGCGATCATTTCGCGGCCGGTGTCGTAGTCGCGGTACAGCGAGCGACCGCCCAGGGCCATGGGGATCGGCAGCGAGAAGTAGTCGAGCAGTGAAGCGGCAAGGTCGATGTGGCCATAAGTCCCTTGCTTGAGCCGTGGCAATTGGGCCTGCTCCGGGGCCAGGGTCAGGTTGAAGCCCCAGGAGGACGCCAGGCGCACACCGTCGATGCCATGCGACTCGTCGGAGGTCAGCACCACCAGCGTGTCCTTGAGTACCCCCTGGTGTTCGAGGCTGTCGAGGAACGCCGCAACCGCGTCGTCCAGGTAGGCCACTGCCGCCTGTTTCGGCGTGTCGAACCGTTCGAGGTACTCGGCCGGCGCGGAATAGGGCTGGTGGGTACCGACGGTCAGCAACGTGAGCATCCAGGGTTTGTCCTGCTGCTGCAAATGGCCCACGTAGCTCAAGGCGCCCTCGAAGAATGCGCGGTCATCCTTGCCCCAGGGGAAGTCCAGGTAGTTCTTGTTGGCAAACCACTCCAGGCCATGTACAGCCTCGAAACCGACATGCGGCATGATGCGGTCCTTGGCCATGAAGCGCAGGCCCGCACCTTGGAGGTAATGGGTGGTGAACCCGGCCTGGCGCAACTGCGCCGGCAGGCAGGCCTGGTTCCGTTCGTTCTGGGTCAGCAGCTCAACGCCCTTGGGCGTGCCGTTGGCCAGCTTGTCGTAGTCGCCACAGAGCATGGCGTACAGCCCACGAATGGTCTGGTGGGTGTGCAGTACGTAGTCCGGGGTATTCATGCCGCGCTCGGCCCACCTGCTGAGCTTGGGCATGAGCTCTTCGTCGAAGGGGCTGTTCAACGCCTGACGGTTGGGCCGCAGGTAAGCGCCGGGGATGCCTTCCAGGGTGATCACCAGCAAATTGCGCGCACGGCCCGGGCCTTCCAGCAGTCGTTGCCCGTGCAGGTCGGATTGTGTCAGGCCAATGCTAGGCAGGGGGGTGAAGGGCTGGGAAGTGCCCAGCCACTCATCGGCCTGGCGCTGTACCTGGCCCACCCCGGCAGACAGCAACTGATGGCCCAGGTTGTATTGCCGCCACTGGTCGGCATCAGAAGGTGCCAGTTGCTGGCTGCCCCAATGGGCGCCGAACAGCACGACCGGGATGGCCCAGGCCTTGCGCGGCAGTGCCCGGCCGCGCTGTGCACGGCTGCGCCAGGCAAGCACCAGCCAGGCCAGCAGGCCGCCACCCATCAGCCAGGGCAGCCAGGCATGGGCCAGGCCGCCGCCGGTGGAGTTTTCCATGAACTGCGGGTCGGCCAGGTAGGCCAGGTCGGCGCTGGTTGGCAAACGGCCCACCGCGCTGACCAGTTCGGCCGAGGCGACCCACAGGGCCGCCCAGGCCAGCAACACCGGCAGCGCCAGCCACCACGGGCGGCGCTGCAGCAGTAACAGCAGCAGGCTGCCAAGGGCGAGGTCTGACAGGTAGCCCAGTGGGTTGGACCAACCCAGCATGGCGCGCGCACCCAGTGGGATCACCAACAGCAGGCCTGCCAGAGCGGCAAGCCGGGCCTGTGGGTGGTCGGACAGGTTCTTCACAAAAACTTCCCTTTTGCCATTGAATCGTCATGAAACTGTGCTGAATGATAACAGGCGGGCGGTCGGGAAGGCGGGCGCTACAAGGGTGGTTACCAAAAGTCGGGCCCGTAGTCGCGGGCCCGGCTGATGGCATAGGTCAGAAGTAGTAGGGGAATTTCAAGCTGAAGGAAAAGTCCGGGGCGTCGTCGGTCAGTCCGATGGACAAGTTGGGCACGATGGTCAGGTTGTTGCTGGCGGCGAAGGTCAGGCCGATGTTGAAGTTGGCGGCGTTGTAGTCACTGTTGGAAATCGACTGCCAGTCACCGCCATCCGGTTTGATCTTGCTCTTGCGGGCAAACTGGTCCGACACCGAGAACGACATGCTCATCTTCTCGTTGAGCGCGAACGCGATGCCCCCGCCGATTTGCCAGGAGTCGCCAAGCTTGACGTCGCCCGGCACCTTGCTGTTGACCTGCGGGCTGATGTCGCTGAACGAGTCCTGCATGTTGTAGGTGTAGGACAGGCTGCCGAACAGCACGGCCGGGTCAAAGGTCTTGACCAGCGAGATGCCTGGGGTGATCGACCACACGCCGTTGCCCGTCGGCAGGCTGTCCGGTACCGCCAGGTTGTTGTTGCCGTCCACCTCGCGCAGCTTGATGCCATAAGGGTCCTTGCCGGTCGGCGCCTTGACCCGCAGGGTGGCCACGGCATCCGGCCAGGTTTCGTCTTCGTCGAGGAACTTGTAGGCCACGCCAACGTTGATATCGCCGATTTCCGGGTCACGCGTGACGGTGGCATCGGAGGTGGCCGCGCCCGAGCCGCCGGCACCGCCGGACGAGTAGGTGGATTCGCGGTACACCACCGGCACGTTGATGTCGAACTGCCAACGTTGCGCCAGGTTGTAGCGCGCGGTCATGTCCAAGGTCCAGTTGTCGGCCTTGATGCGGTCGAGGTTGATGCTGCCCAGGAAAATCGAGTCCAGCGCCAGGAACCCGTTGAGGGTCAGTGCACGGGTGTCGTAGTGGGTATAGGTCAGGCCGGTCTCGAAGCTGAACTTGCCGCCACCGAAGAAGCCGCTGGCCTCGTCATACAGGTTGGACACGCTCTGCGCCGGCTCCGAGTCGGCAGCCAGGGCCTGGCCATAGGAACTGCCGGTGGTGCCAGGGGCGCCGGACGCTACCGTCTGGCCACCCTTCACGCCTTCGGCAGGCGACTTGACCAGGCGTTTGGGTGGGGCCGCCGCCGGGGCTTCTTCAACCTGGCGCACGCGTTGTTCCAGCACCATCAACGCTTGCTGCTGGGCCTCATACCGGCGCTTGAGTTCGGTCAGTTCCTGCTTCAGTGCCTCGACCTGCGGGTCGGCAGCGGCATACAGCAATGTGGCCGGGGCCAGGGTAGTCAGACAAACAAAAGCCTTGAGCGTAAAAGATCGGTGCATGGAGTTGCCGTCCCTTCCAACTACTTTTGATGAGACTGAGCGTAGATCAGTATCCGAAAGTGCGAAGGCCTTTGAGCTGATCGAGGCTGCCATTGAGCGAAGCCGCTGTCGGCACGCTCTCGCGCATGACCACATTGAGGGAGGTGACATTGCTGACCAGGTTGCCGTTGCCCAGCAGCGTGGTGTTCTGCATCAGGCCGCCCTGGGCCAGGCGTTGCATGCTGCTGCCCTGGTTGTTGCTGGCGTTGATGTTCAGCTGCACGCCCACGCCGCTGGCCGAGACACTCAGCGAACCGGCGCCGTTTTCTGCATTTACGGTCTGGCCTGCGGCCAGCGCCTGGCCCTGCTGTTGCACCACCGGTGCCTGGTTGGCCTTGGTGACGTTGATGTCGACGTTGTTGTATGCGCCGTTGTTATCACCGGCGGCGCGCACTACCTGGGTGACGCCCTCGCTGGTGGCCAGCCCGGCACCGCCGGTCACGCTGCCGGTCCCGGGCGCAGCGGCCGCCCCAGCCGCGCTGCCGGTGCCTTTTTCATTGATCGTCGACACGTAGAATTGTGGCTTGATTGTCGACGCTTGCACCTGCAGGCTGCTGCTGGCGCCAATCACGTCGCCTTTGGCATTTTGCCAGGTGCTGCTCATGACGATGCCGAAGCTCACGATGCGCCCCGGCATCACGTAGCGACCACGCAAAGTTGCCAGTTCCTGGTCCTTCAGTTCGATGGGTTTGAACGTTTCTGCATGAACCGGCAGGCTGGCAGCCAGGCAGGCCAATGCCAGCAGGAAGGGGTTGTTCATGGCGGGCTCCCGGGAGCGTCATGCTCCTTATCATTGGACGTATCGTTAGAAGAAGTCGCTTTTGATGAAGCCAAAGTCCAGCAGCTCTGCGTCCTGCACCGGGGTGAAGTTGTTCACTCGACCCTTGGCGGTCAGCGGCAGAGGCGGGTCGAGCAAGACATTGTTCTTGTCATAACCCTGGCCGATCACGGCGAAGATGATGCCGTTCCAGCCCTTGAGGAAGTCGTCTACCTTGTAGCGCCTGTGGCCCAGCACCGGGTCACCGACATACACCCAGCCCTTGTCGACTTTCTGCATGACCACGAAGTGCTTGTAGCCACGCACATCCATCAACACCACCACCGGAATGCGCACGCTGTGCAGGGTATCGGGCGCTACACGGTAGCCGCGGGCACGCATGCCCAGGCTTTCCACGTAGCGCTTCATGTCGAGCATCGAAAAGCCCTGGGTGCGCACCAGGTCCTGGTCGGCGTGGGCCAGCATGCCTTCGATGATCTGGTGTTCGTCCACATCCAGCCAGTAGGCCTGGCGCAGGATGGTCGCCAGGGCAGCAGCACCGCAGCTGAAGTCGGTTTTCTGTTGCACCAGGTCGGCGAACTTGCGCTCGCGCACGCTTTGCAGGGGTTTGAACACCACGGCGCCGCCCGGCAATACCGCCAGCGGCATTTGTGCAGCTTCGCTCACGCTGGCCAGGCACAGTAAAAACGCCAAGGCGATAATGCGCATGATCGGATGCCTTCTTGTTCTGTTGAAGAAAGGCCCCCCGAAGGGGGCCTTGATTGCAGCGTTAGAACGAGGTGTTGGAGATGGCCAGCGAGTTGCTCTGCTGGTTGCCTACACCGGCGGCCACGTTCACGCCCAGGTTGCCGCTGCCACCGTTGACCGAACCGCTAAGGGTTGCAGTGTTGGTAACAGGGTTGGCCCAGCCGGTCGGGGTCAGCACTTGGAAGGACACGGTATTGCTCAAGTCGTAAGCACTGCTTTCGCTGTAGCTCTTGGCGACGTCGTTGGAGGACTGATGCGATTGCTCGCCAGACTTGGAGAAGTCAGAGGCGGAAGCATTTTCGTACGAGGACTCATGAGACTTGGTGTACGAAGAATCGCGCGACTTGTCGTAGGAGGACTGGTGCGACTTGTCGTAGTTCGAGTCGAATGCCTTCTCGAAGGACGAGTCATAGGCACTTTCGTGCGACTTGTCGATCGAGGCGTTCAGCGAGGCGTTCAGCGAACCATCGAAGCTGCTGGTGCGCGAGCGTTCGCGGCGGCCGTCGTCGGTGGTGACCGTGCGGGTCGCGTCGGCTGCTGCAGCCAGGCTGGCGTTCAGGCTGGCACTGCTGGACGAGCTGTTGGAACCGCTGGCCGAACCGTTCATGCCCCAGCTGTTGGAACCGCTGGCGCTGGCACTGTTGGAGCCACTGGCGTTGGCGCTGCTCGAACCGCTGGAGTTCCAGCCGCTGGAGCCGCTGTTGCTGGCGCTTTGCGAGCCGGCCACGCTGAAGCTCGACGACGCGCTGCGGTCATCGCTCGAGTTGAAGGTGCCATCACGCGAGCTCGAGCCGCTGGCCGAAGTGGTGAAGGTCAGCGTGTCTACCCGGTAGGTGCGGTCGGCGCTGTTGTTCACCGTCAGGCCTGGGCCGGACTGGTTGGCGGAGGCGGTCGCCGTGGCGTTGCCCAATGGGGCGCCGGTGTTGGCGATGGCCATGGTGTTTTTCTGCTGGTTGAGGTCGCCACCGGCCACGTTGATGCCGATGTTGCCTTCAGCCCCGCTGGCCGAGCCGCTCATCAGCGCCGACGATTGCGTCGAGTAGTTGTCTACCCGGTTGCTGCGGCTGGTTTGCACCACGTCGGCCGTGGCGTTGGCCATGCCGAACACGAAGCTGTTGTCCAGGCTCGATTCGGAGCCGGCGTTGGCGATGGCTGCAGCGTTGTCCTGCTGGTTGCCGTTACCGGCCGCGACGTTGATGCCGACGTTGCCGCTGGAGCCGGTGCCCGAGTCGCTCATCTCGGCTTCGTTGATGGTGCCTTGGTTGGTGATGCGGTTGTTGGTACTGGTTTGAGTGTCCCAGGCATTGGCGGTTGCATACACCGGGATCTTGGTGGCAGGAGGCGTGTGCTGGCCATTGTTGTTGCCATTATGGTAGTCACCGCGCCGGTCGTTTTGCCCAGCTTGTACAGCAACAGCCATGACCGCAGCAATTGCGAAAACCAGAGGCTTGATTGCCATCGAGGGTTTCATGGTGATTCTCCGTACTCTAGTAGGTTAAGTGTCGTTCTTAACTGAAAGGGTCAGTCCGCGACCCGGATGCTCAAGGTGTTGGCCATGCGGTTTCCCACCCCGGCACTCTGGTTCAACTGGATCACCCCACGGCTACCGGTGAAGGCCTGGTCACTGGTGGTGACCTGGCGATAGCCGGCTGGGATATCCGTTGCTCCGGAGTTGTTGTGCAGCGTCACGTTCTGTTGCATGAGGACGCTGTCGTCGATGCTTTGCGGTTGTGCGCCAATGCTGATGCGCATGGCATTGGCTTGCTGGGTGTTGGCGCCTGCACTCTGGTTCACCCCCAGGGCGCCGCTGCCGTTACTGAAAGCGTTGCCCTGAATGGTCGCGCGGGCGTCCATCCTCGGGTCGGCGGGGGTGTTGAGCTGTTGGCGGATCTGGGTACTGGCGTTGGCCTCGGGGCCAACGGCGATGGCGCGGGCATTGGCCTGCTGCTGCTGGTCCCCGGCGGCCTGGTTGACGCTGAGGTTGCCTTGGTAGCGACTGCCGGAACTGTCGATGTCAGCGTTGTTGATGACCGGAACGGGGGACTGGGCGAAGGCGGGCGCACTGCACACCGCAGCCAGCATCAGCAGCATGTACTTCATCTCACTTGCCCCCGCCGGTCAGGATTTGCAGCGGCGCCAGGCCACGTTGCACGCTGGAGTTGACCATGTTGGCGATGCCGTTACCGGAACCACCGGTACCGCGGCCGCCGGCCAGGTTGGGCAACTGGTTCTGGTTGCCGAGGTTGCCGCCCAGGTTGTTGGTCTGCTGGGTGATCATGTTGCTGATGCCAGCGCCGCTGCTGATGGCGGCGAAGTCGCCGTCGCTCAGCTCGTTGGTCTGCTTGAGCACATAGGCAGAGGGGTTGGCGTTGACCGTGGTCGGATTGGGATCGGGCCGCAGGGGGGGAACGGTTGCGTTGCGCACCTGCACGTCGCGGGTGATGGTGATGATCCCCTTGTCGGCCTGCGCCGTCAGGCTCAGTGACCCCAGTACGCAGCCCATCAGCAAGGCGTGATAAAGGTGGTTGGCTGTTTTCCTCACGACGGCACTTCCTTCTTTGAGCGCTGGGCCTGATCAGCGATGCGAAGGACAGAGCAGAAGGTGTGCCGCTTTTTGAATTGGTATGAAAATCAGGCGCTTGGCGATGACAGCTAAGACGCAGGTGGGGTGTGGTGTGTCAGCCGTGAAACAGTTGCACACCGGCATGGCCGGGCGGGCCTGCTGTGGCGTCGCCTGAAGGGAGATTTCGCAGCGGTGTTTCACCCGCTTGACACTCACCCTGCTAGTGGGAGCAGCCGCCTGGTTTCGGGGGTTGTACCGCAGGGGGCTGTGTCAGTGGCTTAACACTCGGCAGGGTAGGCTGGCTTATCGCTATCAAGGAGCCTAGCCACCGCTTCCAGGGCCAACAACTGGCGCTGTGGCCAACTCCCTTCAATTATCTGGTGGGGCTGGCCATGCTGCTGCAACCAGGCCCGGCTGTCTTCGAAAAAGCGTTGCCGATCGCGCACGTCCGGCTGGCTGCGCTGGCCGTCGGCGACCCATTCCACGCCTTGTGGGCTTAGCAAAAGATGCAGGTCGTAATGCCGGGCGAGCAGGGCCTGTTCCAGCCAGGCCGGGCAGTCGCCGAACAGGGCATGGCTCCAGAGCATGTTGCTGAGCAGGTGGGTGTCGAGGATCAGCAAGGGGGGCGCCTGCTCGCGGGCCTGGTCTTCCCATGCCAGTTGGCCACGGGCAATGCTGGGGATATCGGCGTAGCAGGTATCCCGGCGCTCCTGCTCGATGAAGTGACGCACGTATTCGGCCACCACCAAACCGCCAAAATGCGCCTGGATCACCCCGCTGAGCCAGCTTTTGCCGCTGGACTCGGGGCCGCACAGCACCAGTACTTTCGTCGCCTGCACCGTGCTCATGGCTGCACCAATGCCGGGTCTCGCCGCCATTCCAGCCAGCCGCGTACGGCTATGAGGGTCAAAACGGCGAACAAGCCTGCCGTGAAATACAGCTGCTGGTGCAGGTACAGGCCGACATACAGGGTGTCGACCACAACCCAGAGGGCCCAGCATTGCAGGCGCTTTTGCGCCATCCACAGTTGTGCCACCAGGCTGAAAGCGGTCAGGGTCGCGTCCAGCCACGGCATGGCGGCGTCGGTCCAGTGGGCCATGGCCGCGCCCAGGGCGGCACTAAGCAGCACCCCGACGGCCAGGCCGGCAAATAGCGCCGGGCCTTGCAAGCGCGAGACCTGGCGGGTGTCTTCAGCGCGGTCGGGGCGTTGCCATTGCCACCAGCCGTACAGTTGCAGGAGGGCGTAGGCCAGTTGCAGCAACATGCCCGAATACAGCTTCACCTCA
The DNA here is from genome assembly GCF_000190455.2 of Pseudomonas sp. TJI-51. NCBI lineage: Bacteria > Pseudomonadati > Pseudomonadota > Gammaproteobacteria > Pseudomonadales > Pseudomonadaceae > Pseudomonas > Pseudomonas sp. TJI-51. The sequence continues at coordinate 17,199 of NZ_AEWE02000063.1, read as the reverse complement.
TAGAACAGCCAGCCATAGATCAGCACCATGACCAGGCCGATCGGCCAGCACCAGGCGTTCTGCTTGACCGTGAGCCAGACAGCGATGACGCCGAGGACGGCGGCGATGAGTTCAAGGCCGGACATCGGCGATCCTTGGAGGCTGCGGGGAAGGGGCGCGATTGTAGCTGTTCGGCGGGCGAAGGTGTAGCCGCGCCCGCCGGCAGCCCGTACTACACGCGGAACTGGCGCAGTAACTGCTCCAGTTCTTCGCTCAACTGGCCCAAGGCCACCCCCGCATCGCTGGACTGGCGCGCCGCATCGGCGGTTTGCTGGGACAGCCCGGCAGTGTCCAGTACGTTGCGGTTGATCTCTTCGACCACATGCGCCTGCTGCAGGGTGGCACTGGCAATGGACGCATTCAAGGCGGTGAGGTTGTTCAGCGCCTGGTTGATGGCGTCCAGGCTGGCGCCGGCCTCGCGGGCCTGTTCGACGGTCTGGCGCGAGGCCTCGCTGCTGGTGTCGATTGCCCGCACAGCGGCGTCCGACTGGCTTTGCAGGTGCTCGATCATGGTATGGATCTCGGCCGTGGACTGCGCGGTGCGCTGTGCCAGCAGGCGCACCTCGTCGGCGACCACGGCAAAGCCGCGGCCTTGCTCCCCGGCCCGGGCCGCCTCGATGGCGGCGTTCAGCGCCAGCAGGTTGGTTTGCTCGGCAATCGAACGGATCACGTCGAGCACGCCGCCGATGCGCGTGCTGTGCCCGGCCAGGTCGCGGATCACTTGCACAGCCTGGTCGATGGTCAGCGACAGCCGGTCGATCTGCGCCAGGCTGCCGTGGATAGCTTGCTGGCCCTGTGTGACCTGCAGTTGGGCGCTGTGCATTTCCCCGGCAGCCTGTTCGGCCGTCTTGGCCACGTCCTGCACGGCGTAGGTCACTTCGTTCACGGCGGTAGCCACCTGGTCCATCTGCAGCGACTGCTGGGCACTGCGCTGCTCGGCGGCCCCGGCATTGTCACCCACATGCCCGGCCGACTGGGCCAGCGCATGGGCGGCCCCTTGCAATTGGCCGACCACGCCCTGCAGCTTGCCATTGAAGCGGTTGAAGTGTTCACCAAGGCGGGTGATTTCGTCGCGACCATGGGTGTCCAGGCGCCGGGTCAGGTCACTTTCGCCACTGGCGATATTGCCCATGGCCTGCACCGCTTCCTGAAGGGGGCGGGCAATGCTGCGGGCGATCAGCATCACCACCAGCGCCATCAGCAGGGCAATGCCCAGGCCAACCAGCGAGGCATCGCGCAACTGGCGGGCGAATTCGGCCTGCACGTCATCGACGTACACGCCCGACCCGATGATCCAGCCCCATGGTTTGAACAGCTGTATGTAGGAGGTCTTGGCCACCGGCTCGCTCGCCCCGGGCTTGGGCCAGCGGTAGTTGACCGGGCCCGCGTCGTGCTGGCGCGCCAGGGCGACCATCTCATTGAACACGGCAAAGCCGTCGGGGTCGCGGATGGCTGACAGGTCCTGGCCGTCGAGCTTGGGGTTGGACGGATGCATGATCATCTTCGGCCCCAAGTCGTTGATCCAGAAATAATCGTCGTGGTCGTAGCGCAGCCCCCGGACAACTTGCAGCGCTTGCTGCTGGGCGGCTTCACGGCTGAGCGTGCCGGCTGCCTCCAGCCCTTGGTAATAGGCCAGTACCCCTGCAGCGGTTTCCACCACATGGCGGGTCTTTTCGGCCTTGGCCTGGTACAGGTCGCCGTGGATCTGGCGCAGCATCAGCAGCCCCAGCACCACCAGCATGGCCACCGCCACCACCAGGATCAGCCACAGGCGTTGGCTGATCGACATTGATCTCAAAGTGTTCATCCAGCCGCTCCCCCATTGTTCTTTTTATTCAGCTGCATCCAAGCACGGTTTGCAGCCATGCCCCACTCGACTAATGGCTAAGTGCTATCTTTGTCACAGTCTGCAGAAGGTTGCGTAACGGATTTGCAAAGGTGCTCTGACAGGATTTCGGCCGCGCAAGATGAAACCTTTAGCCGCCGTGAACTTTTCCACTGGCGCTGGTCCCAACAGTCGCTGTAAAAAGCCGGTCCGCGTGCAGCAATCGTCAATAGATCAAGAACAAGGAGCCTGCTGCGAGCAGCGCTCCACCGGGGGAATGATGGATTTTTGGACTGCCTTCCAGGCAATCATCTTGGGCGTAGTAGAGGGGCTGACGGAGTTTCTGCCGATTTCCAGTACCGGCCACCAGATCATCGTCGCCGACGTGATCGGTTTTGGCGGTGAACGGGCCATGGCTTTCAACATCATCATCCAGCTGGCTGCGATCCTGGCCGTGATGTGGGAGTTTCGCAGCAGGATCTGCGAAGTGGTTTTCGGCTTGCGCAGCCAACCCAAGGCACGGCGCTTTACCGGTAACCTGTTTTTGGCATTCCTGCCTGCGGTCGTACTGGGCGTACTGTTCGCCGACCTGATCCACGAGTACCTGTTCAACCCGGTCACCGTGGCGGCAGCGCTGGTGGTGGGTGGGGTGATCATGTTGTGGGCCGAGCGGCGCACGCATAGGGTAGAAGTTGACCATGTCGACGACATGCGTTGGAGTCATGCGCTGAAAATAGGCTTCGTGCAGTGCCTGGCGATGATCCCCGGCACATCGCGTTCGGGCTCGACCATCATCGGCGGGCTGCTGTTCGGTCTGTCGCGCAAAGCGGCCACCGAGTTCTCGTTCTTTCTCGCCATGCCGACCATGATCGGCGCGGCCGTGTATTCGGGCTACAAGTACCGCCATCTGTTCCAACCGGATGACTTGCCGGTGTTCGCCATCGGTTTCGTCACGTCGTTCATTTTCGCCATGATCGCCGTGCGTGCGCTGCTCAAGTTCATTGCCAACCACAGCTATGCCGCGTTTGCCTGGTATCGCATCGTGTTCGGCCTGTTCATCCTGGCTACCTGGCAGTTCGGCTGGGTCAACTGGACCTCGGTTCATGGCTGAGCTGCGGCGTGCCGCGCCGCTGGACGGGGTACGCAACCTGCGCCTGAAACTGCTGGTGCTGGCCGTGTTGTGCGTGCTGCCAGGGCTGGGCGCGGCTCGCATGGCCTGGCTCGACCAGGCCTGGTGGCCATTGGCGCTGTACCCGGCGATGAGCCTGGTCAGCGTCATGCTGTACTGGCAGGACAAACACCAGGCACGTCAGCAGGCCTGGCGCACGCCCGAGAAAGTGCTGCATGCCAGCGAGCTGTTGGGTGGCTGGCCGGGTGCGTTGCTGGCGCAGCAGCTGTTCCGGCATAAGACGCGCAAGCTTTCGTACCAGCTGCTGTTCTGGGCGATTGTGCTGTTGCACCAGGTGTTCTGGGCCGACTGGCTGTTTTTCGGTGGGCGCTTTCTGCCTTTAGGGTGAAGTGCGGTCCCGAAGCGGGGGGGCAGGCGGTATTACAGCAGCAAACCCACCTGTAACCGCTTCGGTAACCGTCGCACCACCAGCTGGTGCGAACGCTGCAGCAAGTCACGCAATTCGTCCCGGCCCATGGGGTAGGGCGGCGCCATGCTGATCCAGCGTGCCCGTGCCAGGTAAGGCGCAGGTCGCACTCCAGGGCGGTCGCAATAGCCGAGAAACAAATCGTCGGCCACCTTGAACGACAGCCCTGCGCCGGCCAGGTCGAGTACCGCGAACATCTTGTTGCCGGCCACCGAGAAAACCCGGATACCGCCCCACTTGTAGTCTTCCTGGGCACCCGGCAGCTCCAGGCAGAATGCCGCTACTTCGGCTTCGCTCATGTTCGCGTTCATACGTATCGCTCCCCACACGCCTCGAATGATGCCGCCAGATGGTCGATCCACACCCGTACAGCCGGCAACAGGCCGCGCCGGTGCGGGTACACCGCCTGCAGGTAGCCACCTGGCAGCGACCACTCAGGCAGCAGGCGTACCAGCTCGCCGCGTTCCAGCTCCGCCTCGCAAAACATGCTGGGTAATGCAGTAAAGCCCAAGCCAGCCCGTACAGCGGCATTACGTACTACGAAATCGTCGATCGCCAGGCGTGGCTCCAGGGCCAGGTCCTGTTGCTTGCCGTTGGGGCCCAGCAGGCGAAAGTGCACCAGCCGGTCTGCCTCGGCGGCGCCCAGTACCGGCAACGTCGCCAGTTCGGCAGGGTCGCGGATGTGGTCGGCGAAGCCCGGGGCGGCAACCAGCTGCATTTGCGCCTGGCGCAGGCGGCGGGTGACCAAGGCCGGGTCTTCATCGCCCAGGTCGCGCACGCGCAGGGCAACGTCGATACCTTCGGAAATCAGGTCCACCCGGCGGTTGAGCAGTACCATGTCCAACTGCACCAGCGGGTACTGCTCGAGAAAGCGGCTGATCACCTGCGGCAGAAACGCGTGGGCCAGCGCCACGGGGCAGGACACACGCAAGCGCCCGCGTGGTTCGCTGCTCATGCTGGCCACCGTTTCATCGGCAGCTTCGGCCTCCAGCAGCATGGCCTGGCAGTGATGCAGATAGCGCTCGCCCACTGCGGTGAGTTTCAACTGCCGGGTGGTGCGCTGCAGCAGGCGGGTGCCCAGGCGCTCTTCGAGCTCGGCGATGCGCCGGGACAAGCGTGACTTGGGAATGCCCAGCTGGCGCCCCGCTGCAGCAAAACCGCCGGCTTCCACTACGCGGGCGAAATAGAAAAGGTCATTGAGGTCTTGCATGAACAGGTCTCATTGTTCCACTCATGAGACAAACTAACGCATTTTCTGCGGCTTATCAGTCATTAATCACTCCGGTAGGATTCTACCCATCGTGATCGCCAAGTGATGCGGTCTTCATTCACAGGAGAGTCCCATGAAACTGTTGCACATCGATTCGAGCATCCTGGGTGACAATTCCGCATCCCGCCAGTTGAGCCGCGAGGTGGTCGAAGCCTGGAAAGCCGCAGACCCCAGCGTTGAAGTGGTGTACCGCGACCTGGCTGCCGATGCCATTGCACACTTCTCTGCTGCCACGCTGGTAGCCGCTGGCACCCCGGAAGATGTACGCGACGCCGCCCAGGCATTCGAGGCCAAGCTCAGCGCCGAGACCCTGGAAGAATTCCTGGCCGCCGATGCCGTGGTGATAGGCGCGCCGATGTACAACTTCAGCGTGCCGACCCAGCTCAAGGCCTGGATCGACCGCGTTGCGGTGGCCGGCAAGACCTTCCGCTACACCGAGGCGGGCCCTGAGGGGCTTTGCGGTAACAAGAAAGTAGTGCTGGTTTCCACCGCGGGTGGCCTGCACGCTGGCCAGCCAACGGGTGCTGGGCATGAAGACTTCCTCAAGGTGTTCCTGGGCTTCATTGGTGTCACCGACCTGGAAATCGTGCGCGCTCACGGCTTGGCCTACGGCCCGGAGCAGCGTACACAGGCGCTTGACGCCGCACAGGCGCAGATCGCCAATGAGCTGTTTGCAGCGGCTTGATGCACAGCGATAAGGTTTGCAAGGCTGAGGTGCCGGCAAGTCCGCGCTGCTGATCGTGCCCTGCTCAAGGGTACTGGAAACCCGCGAATACGCAGTGTTCGCGGGTTTTCTGCGTTATGCATCAACGTTACAGGTTGACGCAACAGTCGGACTGTTGCGCCAGCCTAGGCCACAACTGTGCTGGTCCTCTTCAGAGTTATAGCCTTATGCTGTAACGAAATATGTCTAGAACGCCTGAAGAAGGAAGCTGCCGTGCCGCTCAAGGACCTACTCATCGCCCTGGTGGTGATTGTTGCCTGGGGAGTAAACTTTGTAGTCATCAAGGTTGGCCTCGACGGCTTGCCGCCGATGCTGTTGGGGGCACTGCGCTTTTTGCTGGTGGCGTTTCCCGCGGTGTTGCTGGTCAGGCGCCCCAAATTGCCCTGGCGCTGGCTCATCGCCTACGGCGCAACCATTTCTCTGGGCCAGTTCGCCTTTCTCTTCCAGGCCATGTACAGCGGCATGCCACCAGGGCTGGCTTCGCTGATTCTGCAATCGCAGGCATTCTTCACGCTCGGCTTCGCCGCGCTGTTCCTCGGTGAACGGCTGCGCCTGGCCAGTGTGCTGGGGCTAATGGTGGCGGCCAGTGGCCTGGCCCTGATCGGCAGCGAAGACGGTGGCCACGTGCCGATGGTGGCGCTGCTGCTGACATTGTGCGGCGGTGCCATGTGGGGGCTGGGCAACATCATTACCCGGCGCTTTGGCTCGGTCGACCTGGTGGCGCTGGTGATCTGGGGTGGTTTGATCCCGCCGTTGCCGTTCCTGGCGTTGTCCTGGTGGCTGGAAGGCCCAGAGCGTATTGGCCATGCGCTTGCCAACATCAGCCTCAGCTCGGTGCTGGCGCTGGCATACCTGGCTTTTGTCGCCACCATGATCGGCTACAGCCTGTGGAGCAAGCTGTTGTCGCGCCACCCGGCCGGTAAGGTCGCGCCTTTTTCGCTGCTGGTGCCGGTGATCGGCTTGAGTTCGTCGGCATTGCTGCTGGGCGAACGACTGACCGCAATTCAGGGCTGGGGCGCCGTGTTGGTGATGGCCGGGCTGCTGGTGAACGTATTCGGCGCGCGGATCGGCCAGCGCTTGCGTGCGGCCAGCGCCTGACAGGAGGTTAGTGGGGGGCGTGGTGACGGCTGAAGCGTTGACCGGGTGGTAAGGCCCCATTGCCGGTTGCTCAGGTGCGGCTCTGTTAGACTCGGCCTCATTGTTCGAGACCAGGCCAACGGAGCGTTTGCATGATCATTTCCACTACCAGTCAACTTGAAGGCCGCCCGATTGCCGAATACCTCGGCGTGGTCAGCGCCGAATCGGTCCAGGGCATCAATTTCGTCCGCGATTTCTTTACCCGTGTTCGCGACGTGCTGGGTGGTCGCTCGCAGACCCTGGAAAGCGCACTGCGCGAGGCCCGCGAGCAGGCCACCGAAGAGCTGAAGGCGCGCGCCCAGCAGTTGCGAGCCGACGCGGTAGTCGGTGTGGATTACGAGATCAGCATGCCTTCGGTACAAGGCGGCATGGTCGTCGTGTTTGTCACCGGCACCGCAGTGCGCCTGCGCTGAAGGCCGGTTTGCCACTGGTCGGCTGCCTGGGTTTTGCCCGACTGGTCTGTAAATGACCGGCTAGTCTCACTTTTACAGGCCGCGTCACTTGGCAACTTTTCTGGTTGCCGGCGCGTTGCCGCTGAGGGAGACAGGGCATGAGCGAATCTTTTTTCGAAGACCTTAACGATGCGTTTCCGATCAACAGCCAGGTGCGTTGCGGCCAGGCGGCATTCCGGCTGGGGTTCGCCCACATGACCCTGGATGATTCCGAGCAGCTTCAGCCTGCCCATCTGCAGCGCAGCAAAAAGGGCCGCTTCATGCCGCGGGTGCCGCTGAAGAAGTAACCCCACACTGTCCGACGGCGGACTTTTTATGGTCATTCGTTGACCCGCCTCATGAAATGATTGGGTAACACTCGCCGGATCGCCAAGCCTGTGCTTTGCTGACGCCACATTCGAGCAACGGAGGACTGGATGCACATGCGCGTCAGGGAAGAGACTTATTGGCACTGGGCGGACGCCCAACTACACAGCCGCAGCCACGACGAAGCGCTCAGCGATGGCACCACACTGGATGTGCAGGTGCGCTTGTCGCGCCTGGGCGCAACGCAATTGTTCCTGGGGTTGTATGCCGGGGATGGGCGGGCGCTGGTGGAAGAGTACTACCCCGCGCGGCCGGGCGAGACCATGACCCGTGCCATGGTTTGGGGTGTCGACCGCGCCAGGGCCATGGCGACAGGGGCATTGCCGTTGCCGCCAGCCCGCCGCCAGCGGCGCCAGGCATGAAAAAAGCCCGGCCTGTTCAGGCCGGGCTTTGCTAACGGTGGCAACCTCAATTGAGCGGTTCGATCACCTTGACTGCCTGCTGCTCACGGGCAGCGGGCCATTCCTGTTGCAGGGTCTGCAGCACACGGCCAACGAACTCGGTGTCGGCGGCGGCCTTCTTGCCAACGTAGCCTTGGCCACGACGGTAGACCTTGAAGCGGGCACGCATGCTGGGCAGGTGCTCTTCAAATTCAGCTTCGACGGTATTCGGTGGCAGGCGATCGAGGCGCACTTCACCGGTTTGGCTGACCCACAGCAGGTGGTCGTCGAGGCTGTCTTTGCGGCCGGCGAACAGCTGGGCCAATTGGTCGATGGTCGGATTGTTGTTCAAGTTCATCATAAAGCCCCCATTACCCATTCGTAGGTGATTTTCACAGTTGGCGCTACCACGGTGTAGCGCACTACCAACGCTGCTACAGCAGCATCGCAACAGGGGCTTTCTCACGCTGCCTTTTGGACAGTTTCCCGCTCCACGAACGGCCCGCGTTACCGCGCAGACCGTCTGGAATACCCTTGCCACCGCCCCCGATCAGGGGGACGGCTTCATCATGCACAAGGGCGATGAACGGCGTCAACCATTTTGTAGTGAATATTTTTTTTCACTACATAGTGTCGATTTGTTCGACAATCCGCGGCCTTTCTACAGGCCGGAAAGGATCGCAAAGGCGGCACGGACCCGGGCCTCATTGGGGTAATTGCGGTTGGCCAGCAACACCACCGCCAGCTGTTCGGCGGGCACGAACGCAGCGTAGGCACCAAAGCCATTGGTGGAGCCGGTCTTGTTGTACCAGGCCGCAGGCAGCGCCGGCTGGGCTGGCTGCAAGCGCGTGACTGGCTGTGGTTCACGGATCAGCCTTGGGCTGTTGCCATCGACCAGCGTGTCCAGTGCGACCGGGTAGGGGTAGCGCTCCCAACCCAGGCCCTGGGTCATGGCGCCGACCTGAAAGTAGCCTTGGCGGGTAATGCTCAAGGCTTGCTGCAGCGTTGGTGGCAGGCCCTGCGGTTGCAGGTGCAGGCGCACGTAGCGCAGCAGGTCGCGGGCGCTGGTCTTGATCCCGTAGGCTTCGTCGGCATAGGGGCCGGGGCCGACGCGTACCGGCTTGTCGGCGGCATCGTAACCTTGTGCGTACAGGCCTTGGGCGCTGGCGGGCACCTGCAGATAGGTGGCGCGCAGGCCCATCGGTGCCAACAGCCCTTCGCTCATCAGTGTCGAAAACGATTGCTGTTGTGCGCGGGCGGCCAGGTCGCCGAACAGGCCCAGGCTAGGGTTGGAGTAGCAGCGCTGGGTGCCGGGTTTGGCGCGTGGTTGCCAGTGCCGGAAGAAATCGACGACCTGCTGCGGCGTCTGGACGTCATCCGGGAACTGCAGCGGCAGGCAGTCCGCGCTGTAGGCACCGAGGTCGCGAACGGACGCCTCGCCAATAGGGGCGCCTGCCAACGCCGGGTGGTAACGCTTGGCCGGCGCCGACAGGTCCAGCTTGCCCTGCGCGCTGGCCAGCGCGGCCAAGGTGGCGGTATAGGTCTTGCTCAACGAGCCGATTTCGAACAGCGTGTCGCGGCTTACCGGCACGCTGTCGGCCTTGCTGGCCACGCCATAACTGAAATAGTGCGCATGGCCGTGGGCATAAATGGCCACCGCCATGCCGCTGATGCCTTGCTCCTGCATCAGCGGGCGGACGACCTGGTCGACCTTGGCCTGCAACGGGTCGTGAGCCTGGGCGGTGGTATGGCCCAGGGCAAGCGTGATGGTGGTGGCAATCAAAGCCTTGCGCAAGCGCGGCATGGGCGGTTCCTTGTGTGCATGGTGTCCGTTGAGCGATACCCCAGGGGGTTCCGGCGTTAGCGCTGAAAAGCCGGAAACCTTATCGTCTGCCCTTGCACAATGACAAGACGGGAGCCGTGATGAAGTATTTGCGCATGCTGTTCGACAATTTCACCCTGGCCTTGCTCGGGGTGGTCTGCATTGCCACCGTATTGCCTTGTTCGGGCGACGGCGCGATGTACTTCGGCTGGCTGACCAACCTTGCCATCGGCCTGCTGTTCTTCCTGCACGGTGCCAAGCTGTCGCGTGAGGCGATCATCGCAGGCGCCGGGCATTGGCGCCTGCACCTGCTGGTGTTCTCCTGCACGTTCGTGCTGTTCCCGCTGCTGGGGTTGGCGTTCAAGCCGCTGTTCGTGCCACTTGTAGGCAATGAGCTGTACCTGGGTGTGCTGTACCTGTGCGCCTTGCCCGCAACCGTGCAGTCGGCCATTGCCTTCACTTCGCTGGCCCGCGGCAACGTGCCGGCGGCCATCTGCAGTGCGGCGGCGTCCAGCCTGCTGGGTATCTTCCTCACCCCATTGCTGGTGGTGATGTTGCTGGGCGCCAGTGGCGATACTGGCTCCGGCCTGGATGCGGTCCTCAAGATCACCTTGCAACTGCTGGTGCCATTCGTGGCCGGGCAGATCGCGCGGCGCTGGATTGGCGCCTGGGTAAAGCGCAATGCCCGCTGGCTCAAGGTGGTCGACCAGGGGTCGATTCTGCTGGTGGTGTATACCGCCTTCAGCGAGGCAGTGGTGACCGGCCTGTGGCACACGGTTTCGTCGCAGCACCTGGCGGGGTTGTTCGCGGTATGCGGCATTCTGCTGGCGGTGGTGTTGTTCGCTACCCGCTTGTTGGGCAAGGCGCTGGGCTTCGACCTCGAGGACCGTATCACCATCCTGTTCGCCGGCTCGAAGAAAAGCCTGGCCACCGGCGTACCCATGGCGCAGGTGCTGTTCGTGGGCAGTGGCATTGGCGCGATGATCCTGCCGCTGATGCTGTTCCACCAGATCCAGTTGATGGTGTGCGCGGTGCTGGCGCAGCGTTATGCCAGCCGTGAGCAAGGTTTGCCAGAGGCTCTGGCAGGCGCTGAACGTGCTGCGGCGGGCCCCCGCCAACCCCCAGCCAACCCGTGATCAGTCGCCCTCCAGCGCGCGTTCGACAAACGCGCGGCTGGCGCCAAGCACCTGGCCTTGCACGCTTTCGCTGACCAGCATGCGGCCAACCAGCAGCGCGCCCACGCACTGACTGATCAATACCCAGGCCAACTGCTCATCCTCCAGGGTGGCGCTCCAGGCCTGGTGCAGCTGCAGTAACCAGTGCTCGGCCACTTCCCGCACAGGCGTGTCAGCGCGGGCTATCTCCACCCCTAGCGGCGGCAACGGGCAACCCTGCTCGGCGTTGTGCAGGTGCGCCAGGCTAAGGTATTGCTGCAGGCAGCGGGCCAGGCGCTCGCGGCTGGCACCTTGGTTGGCCAGCCGGGCGAGTGGGCTGTTGCAGAGTTCCTGCCGGACCACCTCGGTGAACAGGTCATCCTTGGACGGAAAGTGGTTGTAGAACGCCCCCCCGGTCAGGCCAATGGCTTTCATCAAGCCGGCAACGCCCGTGCTGGCAAAGCCCCCACGCTTGGCCAGCGCACCGCTGCTGGCGAGCAAGCGTTCACGGGTTTGCTGCTTGTGTTCGTTTGGGTAGCGCATGGGCGTGCCTCTGCAAGACGGCTTGACGAAAGCCGGCATCGTAGCATAGCGTTCGTTTACTAAACGATCATTTACCAATGGGTGCAGGCATGTCGGAACAACAAAAAGTCGTGCTGGTGATTGGTGCGGGGGATGCCACCGGCGGCGAGATTGCCAAGCGTTTTGCCCGCGAGGGCTATATCGCCTGTGTCACCCGGCGCCAGGCTGACAAGCTGCAGCCGTTGCTGGAAGAAATACGCGCTGCCGGTGGCCAGGCCTACGGGTTCGGCTCCGATGCGCGCAAGGAAGACGACGTGGCGGAACTGGTCGAAACCATCGAGCGCGATATCGGCCCGATCGAAGCCTTTGTGTTCAACATTGGCGCCAATGTGCCATGCAGCATTCTGGACGAAACCCCACGCAAGTATTTCAAGATCTGGGAAATGGCTTGCTTCGCCGGCTTTCTGACTGCCCAGGCGGTAGCGCGGCGCATGGTCCGGCGCGAGCGCGGCACGCTGCTGTTCACTGGCGCCACCGCCGCAACCCGTGGCGCGGCCGGTTTTGCCGCCTTCGCCGGCGCCAAGCATGGCTTGCGCGCATTGGCCCAGAGCATGGCCCGCGAGTTGGGGCCGCGCAATATTCATGTCGCCCATGTGGTGGTGGACGGGGCCATCGACACTGCCTTCATTCGCGACAGCTTCCCCGAGCGCTACGCCCTCAAGGGTGAGGGTGGCATCCTGAACCCTGCACACATCGCCGACAGCTATTGGTTCCTGCACGCCCAGCCCCGCGACGCGTGGACCTTCGAGCTGGACCTGCGGCCCTGGATGGAAGGCTGGTAAACCCTTTTCCCTGTAAGGACATGACCATGCACAAGCACGTCGATTTCTACTTTGACCTGGGTAGCCCAGCCAGTTACCTGGCCTGGACCCAGCTGCCGGCGCTATGCGCCTGCCACGGGGCAACGCTGCACTACCGGCCAATGCTCCTGGGCGGCGTATTCCAGGCCACGGGCAACGCTTCGCCAGCGATGATCCCCGCCAAAGGGCGCTATATGTTCAACGACCTGGCGCGCTTTGCCGCCCGCTACGGGGTGCCGTTTGGGCTGCCACCGGGTTTTCCGGTCAATACGCTGCACTTGATGCGAGGCGTCATGGGTACGCAGTTACGCGCGCCGGAGCGTTTCGAGGGGCTGCTGGCGGTGTTGTTCAAGGGTTTGTTTGCCCAGCAGCGCAACCTGAGCGATGTGGCGGTACTGGACGCCACCCTGGTTGAAGGCGGCTTTGACCCACACGCGTTTCACGCACTGGCAGCAGATGACGAAATCAAGGCAGCACTGCGGCAGGCGACCGAGGTGGCGGTGCAGCGGGGGGTATTTGGTGCGCCGACGTGCTTTGTCGGCGAAGACATGTTCTTCGGTCAGGACCGCCTGGACTTCGTCGAGGCAGCGCTGCAGCAGGGGGCGAGCAGCCTTTCCAGCTGAGTGCGTTCCCACTGGCTGAGCAGATCGCAGGGGTTGCTGCCATACCGTTGCCAGGCATCGAGCCCCGCCTGCGCCCCGCACGGGGCCGTGCAGTGGATGCACTGGGCAAGGCCCTCGCTGTCCAGCGCGAGGGTCAGTTGCCAGCCGTCGACGATCACGTCCACCAGGGCGTGGTCATGGCGCTGGGCTATCGACAGGGTATGGACACCGAGCGCTGCGTCACGCAGGCGTTGATAGACCACCCGGCTGTTCATGCCGTCAGAAGTTCGCCGGGGTATTGGCGCTGATGATCTCGGCCTCGTCCGGGCCGATGTTCTTGAAGCTGTGCGGCAGGGTGGTGGGGATGTAGTAGCCATCACCCGAGTTGAGCACGCTGACCTGGCCGTCGACCCACAGCTCCACGGTCCCCCGCGTGACCAGCCCGCATTCTTCGCCTTCGGCATGCACGATCGGTTCGCCGGAGTCTGCGCCCGGCGCGTACAGCTCACGCAACATGCGCATCTGCCGGCCTTCGACACTGGCACCGACCAACAGCATGCGCAGGCCGTTACGGCCCAGGTCTGGCTGTTCGCCGCCGCGGAACACATAGCGCTCTTCACGTACCGGCTCGTCGAAGCTGAAAAACTCCGCCAGGCTCATGGGAATGCCTTCGAGGAGCTTTTTCAAGGAGCTGACCGAAGGGCTCACGCGGTTCTGTTCGATCTGCGAGATCGTCGAGTTGGTCAGCCCGCTACGACGGGCCAATTCCCGTTGGGAGAGGTTGTTGCGTTCCCGCACCAGTTTGAGTCGCGTCCCCGTGTCCATAGCCGCCTTGTAATCAGAGGTGTTTAAAATAACGAGCGATGCGCATTAAAACATACTCTGCTGCGTTGCGCGCTGTGCTTCTCAACGCCTTTGTTCACGCGGGATTGGCCACAGCCCGACCAGCAACAACAGCGTTGCCACGGCCAGGAATGGCAAGCGCGGGTCCACGGCATAGACCAAGGTCCCGGCCAGCGGGCCGATGACCGCGCCCATGCCCTGGGCTGCACCTATGGAGCCGGCCGTGGCGCCTTGCTCGCTGGCCTGCATGGCATTGGCGGCCAGGGCCGAAAACGCCGGGAATACAAAACCCATGCCCGCCGCCGCCACAAAGTAGCAGGCCCATAGCCAAGGGGCCGTGGTCGCCAACGCGCCGCTGGCAAAGCCCAGCGCCGAAACCGTGGCACCGACCCGGATCATCTTCAGCGGTGGCCACTGCAGCTGGCGCAGCAGGACCTGGGCCAGCATCAGCGCCACACCCACGGTGGTGAGGGCAATGCCGGCAGCCTGGGCGGCCTGGGCTGGCCCCAGGTGCAGGCGGTCAAGGGCGAAGAAGCCGACGGTGATCTGCGACACGGTCACACTCAGCATGGCGCTGAATGCCACCAGCAACGGCCGGCGCAGGCGGGGGTCGTTGAGCCTGACCGGGGTGGGCGCGTGGCTGTGTGCAAGCGCCTGTGGCTTCAGGGCCAACAGCAGCACCACGAAGGCACTGGCAGGGAGCAGCGACATGACCAGAAACGGCAGGCTCAGGCTATGCCGCGCCAGCAGCGCTGCCAGGGCTGGGCCGACCACCAGGCCCGCTGCTGCGGCCCGACATGGTCGGCGATCAGGGCGTTGCAGCCGACCGGAATGGCGGCATAGAAGGCACCGATGCAAGCGCGGGCGACCATCAGGCCGATGAAGGCCATTGTTGCACCTGGCATCCAGCGCAGTGCACCTTCGACAAACAGGCACAACAGCCAGTAGGCCAGGGTGAAACCCGCGCTACCCAGCAGCAATACGCGCCGACGGCCAAGGCGGTCAGCTGCGCGGCCCCAAGGGCGGGCCAGCAATACCCAGACCACGCCGGCCACGGTAATGGCGGCGCCGGCTTGCCAGGTGGCCATGCCCAACTGGCGGGCGATCGGGCCGATCAAGGCGACGAAGGCCATCATCGACATCGTACAGGCCATGTTGGCCAGCAGCAGCGGGCGTAGATCGAGGGTGCTGGCTGGGCTGAGCGTTGCAGGATCCTTTGCGAGGGTCATGGGGTTTCCAGGGCAGTAGGGCCGGTGACAGCCGGTCATTGATGGAGGTCGACCGCCCTGGGCTGCCTCAGGTCATTGATTGCGGCGCAGGGGGCCAGGCCACATGCTACGCAACACGCCGTCGCGGCGCACCCAGGCATGCATCAGCGCCGCACCGACATGCACCAATACGGTGGCGAACAGCAAGTAGCCTGCCCAGCCGTGGGCCTGGCGCAGCACGGCATACAGCTGCAGGTTGTGCGGCGCGATCGCGGGCAGGCCCAGCGGGCGCGGGTAGTCGCCGGCAGACAGCATGGCCCAGCCCAGCAGCGGCATCGCCAGCATCAGGCCATAAAGCGCCAGGTGCGATGCGCCGGCAGCCCAGCGCTGCACGGTTGGCAGGTCTGCAGGCAGCGGCGGGTGGGGGACGGCCAGGCGCACGCCAATACGCAGCACGACCAGCACCAGCAACGCCAGGCCGGTGGCCTTGTGCAGGCTGATCAGTACAGGGTGGCGCAACGACAGGTCGGCAACCATGGTCACGCCGATGAACAGCATGGCCAGGATCAGCACGGCCATCAACCAATGCAGCGCGCGGGCAAGGGGGTGGAAGGCTTCGGGCTTCATGGGCGGGCTCCGGTGCCGAGCGATTCACGGCTGCGGCGGTTGAAAGATTCCGAATAGGCGGCGGAACGGGCGGCGAGGATCGGGTCGTCGGAGGCTTCGATACCTTGCGGCAGGATCAGGGGGTCGAAGTTGATGTCGCGGCAGGCCCCTTGTTCGGGCCCATCGACCTGCTCCAGCACCAGGGTGCCGGCGTCTACGCTGCGCCGCTCGACAGGCCAGGGGCGGGCCGGGTCATCCACCGCATCGCCCGGTTCCGCCAGCACCAGGCGCAGGGTCCAGCGCAACGGGCCTTGGGCCAGGCGCTGCTGCAAGTCGTGCTGGAGGAACAACTTGTCGTCGACCTGCCCAGGCAACGCGGCGAACGGCGCCTGTGGCTCCAACTGCCAGCGTACCGGGTGGGCCGCGCCGGCTGCGTCGATCAGGCGGAAGGCATTGATGCTGTGGTACTGCGTGCTGGCGAAGCTGTCACTGGGCTTGTAACTGGCCGCCCATTGACGAAACGCTGCGCTTTCCGGGTGCGCGGCGAAGAACGCCTGCAGCTTGGCCGGGTCGGGTTTGCCGGTGGCCTTGACCGGTGCGCTGGCCAGCACCTGCTCGTAGAACCCTTGGGGGTTGCTGACGGCAAGCACCGGCGGGTTGTTCATGCCGGTGCGCCAGACCTGGCCGTCATCGGTGCTCAACTCAATTGCCAGGCTGCGGACCGGTATGCTGGTGTCCGGGGCGAACGGGTTGGCCCCGCCGATGGCGAAACGGCCGATGACCGGCACCCGCGGCTGGCTGAATGCGCGTGCCGTGGACAGGCTGGCTGCCTGGCCGCTGGGCTGGAAGTAACCACTGACGCAAAGCCCCTTGGCGTGGTTCTTGCGGTAGCCGGGGTAGTGCCCGGCTTGGGCTTCGAAGGTGTCGATGATGCGTTGCGGGGTCAACTGCGGTTGGCCCAGCCAGCCAGCGGCATACGCGAAGCCGGCACCTGCGGCCAGCATCACGGCGCCGATGGCGGCCAGGCGCAGGGCCTTGGCCGGGCCGTGCAAAGGTGAGTTCATGGTGTGCGTCCGGTTCAGTGAAGGTGCCAGTACGACGGGGTAGCACGCCATTTATTCCCGCGGGGGAATAAAATAGGCCTGCACGCGTCTGCCCCTTACACTGACTGCCCCATAGGCCGGACCTGACCATGCACGACCTGGACAACCAGCAGTGGCGCGAACTGCTCGCCCGCTTGCGCCGCTTTGCCGTATGGCTGACCCGTGAACCGGGCAGCGCCGACGACCTGGTGCAGGCTACCGTCGAGCGCGCGCTGAGCCGACGAGACCAGCAACGCGACGCGCAGGCGCTGCGTGCCTGGCTGTTCACCATCCTTTATCGCTTGTACCTGGACGGCAAACGCCGCGAGCGCCTGCATGCGCGCTGGCTGTCCTGGTTCGGCCGTGCCGAGCGCGATGACGAACCCGTTGGTGACAACCTTGAAGCGATCATCCTGGCCCAGGCCGACTTGCAAGCGTTTTCCCGGCTGAGTGCCGAGCAGCGTGCCTTGCTGCTGCTGGTCAGCGTCGAGGGCCTGAGCTACAAGGAGGCCGCCCAGGCCTTGGGCATTCCTATCGGCACGGTAATGTCGCGCCTGTCGCGGGCGCGCAATGCCTTGCGTGAACTGACCGAAGGCTCACCCCAGCCACCGGCCTTGCGGAGATTGAAATGACGCGCCTTATCCCCACCGAAGATGAACTGCACGCTTACGTCGACGAGCGCCTGGAGCCGGCGCGGCGCGCCGAGGTGCAG